>NZ_JAGQDN010000031.1:0-53963 GCF_021270385.1 Brevibacillus sp. AF8
GCGGCCATTGGAGGGGGGTGGGCGGGGCATATGTCGTAGGTGCTCACGTGGTTGCCAACGCATATGGCTTAACCGGAATCCCCATGCTTGCGCTCGTGACTCCATTAGGAATATCAAACGCAGTCCATTATCTTATTGGTCTAGCTATTGCGGTTACTACCGCTTTCACCTCGACATGGATACTTAGATTTACCGAAGAGGAATAAATCATTCTGATGACCCGGGAGAAGGTTTTCCTGGTCCAAATTGGATGCGTTATATGGGTGATGGTTACGGTAAAATGAAAGGTAATGGAGCTCCTCGCAGATGTAATTTTTCTCATCATGGTTCACCTAGTAAATGGGGAAGGTGACGGGAGGATAGACAGGAGGGATACCATGAAAATTAAAAAAATCTTAAATAACAACGCGGTCGTTGTCCAGGATCAGGGAGAAGAAAAGATCGTTATGGGCTTAGGGATCGCTTTCCAGAAAAAAAAGAATGATCTGGTAGACATTTCAAAGATAGAAAAAGTATTTGTCATGAATGAATGGCAAGAGTACGGAAAGTTCGAAGAGATATTAATAACACTTCCTGAAGAACATATCCAAGTGGCTGAGGAAATTATCTCCCATACGGAAAAAGAACTAGGGATAACCTTGCATGACCATATTCATATCGCTTTGACCGACCACTTGTCCTTCGCCCTAGAAAGATTAATGAAGGGAATGGTCATTAAAAATACCTTGCTGAACGAAATCAAAATTTTGTATGCAAAAGAATTTCAGATCGGTTGCTGGGCGAAAGCATTGATAAAAGAAAAGCTAGGGATAGAAATTCCCGAAGATGAGGTCGGTTATATTGCATTGCATATCCACACTGCCAGGATAAACGCGGGAGATATGGCAAAAACAATGGATATGACCACTATGATACGGGATATGATCGATCTGATCGAAAGCAGTTTGAAAATCAAGATTGAGGAGAAAACGGTTTCCTATGAGCGATTAGTCACACATTTGCGCTTTGCAGTACAACGGGCGGAGTTTGGCGAATCGTTTCATGATATAGAACCGGAAATGTCCCAGATCATAAAAGAACAGTACGAGGAATCTTATTTATGCGCACAAAAAGTAGGTGAATTTGCGCAAAAAGAATATGATTTTGAGTTCCCCGAGATGGAATTGGTCTACATCACGATGCAGATTCAAAGGATTTATAGTAGAGTGTTGAGTGGTTAACCCATACGAATGCGACTCGCTTGCCCTAAGGAAGCGAGTTTTTTTCAAGTACCCATGAACATTATCCATGCAAGGAGGAGACCAGAAAGAGGTCCCGGGAAATTCTAAATATAGTGGAGCCCGAATTGTTTGATAAGCTCGACAAACATGATGAGAAGATCACAGTAAGAAACAGCACAGGGAAAAAGACTGCGCACGACTACACATCCGTTAACAATAAAAGAAAGGCTTCATCTCAGAAGGGATTGTCTTTTTCTACACCAACGCGTAATTATTCTCTTCCGGAAGGTAGCATTTGTATTTCATATCCGAGATGGTCACCGATTCATGCTTATCCCCTTTAGTCACATCGATTGTTTCGTCATGATTGTCAATCCACAAGTTCTCCAATTTTTCGAACAAACCCGGTGTGTCTTTCTCAACAACAAGGAAAAATGTTCACCGCCAAGCCCGTTGTTGTCCCTGAAAATTTTTTTGTACCGGAATACCCAAACTAGATCCTGATTCTGCTTGTGCTCCTGAGCGCTCTTTAATTGATATCCTTCGGGAACCTGCAGCAGTTGCAACGCTGCTTGTAACGCTTTGCTGTAATCCTGCTATTTCACTTTTGGAACCAATAAACGGAAATTGCGATCACTGACTCGAAGGAATCGATGGAAAAAATCAACCTGTTGGCAGAGGCGATCACTGAGCAATCCCGCATTATTGCGGATAACAACCAACAGGTCGCGGCTATTTCCGAGCGAAATGTCGGCTTGACGGAGACGATGGAAGAGATCGTGCATCGGTTCAAAATCTAAGAGTGCCCCCTTTCTGGTCAAAACGGAAAGGGGTTTTTGTTGTAATATATTTGCAGGAAGGATGATGGGCGGAAAATAAAAAATTTCCACGGAGGGTATGTATGAAAACCTTTATTTACATGGTCAGGCACGGAGAATCACCAAAAAACGAAGGGGACGAAAGAACACGAGGACTGACTGAGAAAGGAAAGTCAGATGCCCGTATCATTACGCAATTGTTGAAAGATGAGGCGATAGATACGTTCATTTCAAGTCCGTATAAAAGAGCAATGGCAACCATAGAAGAATTAGCCCAATCCGTAGGGAAAGAGATCGTGGTTTTTGAAGAGCTGAGAGAACTCGTTTTTATCGGAAACAATCAGACCATGGCCGATAACGAGTTGTATCCATTAGTAAAGAAGATGTTTACTGAGCCAGACTTTTCTTTACCTGGAGGAGAGTCCATCACAATTTGCCGGAATCGTGTGGTAAGAACGTTCCGAAACATTTTAGAGCAATACAGAGAGCAGAAAGTTGTAATCGGAACACATGGTGCTGTTATGACATTAATGATGGGATACTTTGACAGTCAGTACGACTTGGATTTTTTATGGACGACGTCCAAGCCTGATATTTACAAGATGGAGTTTCAGGATGAAGTACTCGTGGAAACGAAGCGATTATGGAAGAACTGACTTCCTATTAGGAAAAAGGAGGCTTACCATATGGAAATAAGAGAGTATATCAAGAATGGTTTTGAAGCTTACTACGCTCGATATAACCAAGTGACAGAAGAAGGTTTTTGCAGATGGATGCGGCCAGACGTCCCTGATGTCATGAAGGTAGCTGATGTCGATGAAGAATGGTCCAGATGGAAGCTGGTTCCTTCTAGCGTAAGTCAGGAGGATGTGGCTGCACTCGAAGGAGAATTTGGGTTGACATTTCCGGAGTGGTATAAAGCCTTCATTTCTACTTATCATCATTTTTTCGACGTCATTCCTGAACAAGGGATTGATGAACCATTCGATCGTATTCAGGATATGTACAATCCATTGCTTTGCAAGTTAGGCTACCTTCCTTTTTCATGGGATACAGAGTACGGAAAAATACGATGTATCGATTTGCAAGAAAGTCTGGATGAAGAGAAGTGTGGAATCTATGAAATTGACCATGAAATTTTGTTTGAAATGGATGAAGAAAATACGGATCGGAGCAAGCTGAAAGAGTCACTAGTCTTTTTGTACCCGAATTTCAAAACTTATTTTGACCACACTTTTTTGGAACGTTCATGACGCGAAATCAAACCCTCTTTCACGAAAATAGGAAAGAGGGTTTTGTGTTCTACGCTAAGAGCCGACTACGGCTCTATGAATCGTAACTTATCAGGATTTCTGACAAAGTAGAGGTTACGAATAACTCCGTGTTCAATATGCAAAAACACCACGGTGTCGATTCTGCCGTCCAGTCTGATTACAAATCCGGTCTGATCGTTTAAAGGTGCGAACTCTACAGCGAAATCTGGACGCTTCGATAAGCCCCGCATCAAGCCGAGTAAGAAGGATGCCACGCGTTTGCCAGATAAGATCGGATGCAGGGCTGCGGTGACCTTGCCGCCGCCGTCGGAGAGCAATACCGCATCTGTGGCAAGCAGAGTGAGCAATCTCTCGACATTTCCGTGCTCCAGCGCAGACAGAAAACGGCTGATCCATTCTTCGCCGAGCTCTTTGTCTGCGGTGAGATGAGATTCCTCTGGGTCAATCCCCATTTTCTTTTTAGCCCGACTCACGATCTTGCGGCAATTCGCTTCAGTTTTTCCAATCAGCTCAGCAATCTCGTCGTATTGGAAGTCAAAGGCTTCTCGCAAGACGAACACTGCTCGTTCCGGGGGAGACAGTCGCTCTAACAGGACGAGCATGGCGTAAGATAGCAAGTCTTTGGTAATGACAGAATCATAGCTGTCTGCATCAGGGGTAGAGATAGGCTCTGGCAGCCATGGCCCAGTATACAGCTCCCGTTTTTTGCGGGCTGATTTTAACAAATCGAGGCAGCGGTTTGTGGTCATTTTGCACAGGTAAGCCTTCGGTTCAAGCATCTGTTCCAGCGAGACATCATGGGCCTTCACGAATACGTCCTGCACGATATCCTCCGCATCTGTGGCCGAGCCAAGCATCTGATAGGCGAGGCGGAACATGAGCCCCTTATATTGTTTGTACAGAGCCTCCATGGTCTGTGTCACTTCCTCTTGTGTCTTCGTACTTCCCTCTTTTTTCCTATTTTATCATGCTGGCAATATTCCAGGTGAACTGGCGAAGCTTCCACGCCAATTTCCCTGTCAAAATGATATCCAGTCCCCATTTTCTCGTCCAAACCATTCCGCGTTCAGGGCCGAGTCCGACGCAGTACATGTCCATGTAGCTTTTGTGTGTGGGGGCAGGGGTTCCATCCAAGTCGGCCAGCACAATTTTGCCCAAACGTATTGCCTGACCGGAGGCTTCCTTACATGTCATCGTGTCTGCTTGCCCGCTGGTTGGATCTACGATGCGTGCACAATCGCCAATACTGTACACCCCAGGCGTTCCCGCTACACGATAGGATTCATCGACGACCACCTGTCCGTGCGTGGTCAGTGGCAGGCCCATGCTGCGCAAAGCTGGATTAGGCTGGAGTCCGAGCGACCAGACGCACAGCCCGACAGCAAGCGTGTGACCACTGTCTAGCGTCAGCACCCCGTCCCGCTCATGAAGGGCCTTTTGACCATGCAGAATGGTAACGCCGCCATCCGTGAGTGCACTCTCCAGCTTACGCCCCATTTTGGCAGGACCTTCCGTAAACAAACGACTTTGTGCGTTGACGAGATAGACCTTGACTTCATCAGGATGAATGCCCAAGTTCTTCGCTTCCTCGCGCATGGCAAAAGCCAGCTCCGCAGCGGTCTCCATCCCGCTGATGCCAGCTCCCGCAACGGCGAGCGTCAACAATCGCTCACGTTCGGATGGCTGCTTCACTTGGACAGCTTGACGCATATTGGCAAGCCACTTATCCCGAGCTGCCTCGGCCGCCTCTACGCCCGTCAAAGCGATGCCGCCTTGTTCTGGCTCCGGTTGGCGAATGACGCTTCCTACTGCCAAGATGAGCATGTCGTAGGGTAACGCCTGTTCTTGGCTGTTTTTGTTCCGGAATAAGAGGGTTTTCTCCTTCCCTTTTATCGACGTGACTGCACCTTGCACAAATTCGACGCCCTCTGGAAACAGGTTTTTTAGCGGAATGGAAATATCCGTTTTGGCAGCAGCTGGTTTGAACAACAGGACTTTTCGAAGGTGATGAGGTTCTTTATCGATTAAGATGAAGCGGATCGGGTGTCCTTTGCATGTATCCCGAACGGCTTTTAGTGCGTGGATACCTGCGTACCCGCCTCCGACAATCACACATGTTTGCTCTTTCATACCAATCAGCTCCTCGCTTGGTTTGACCATATAACGAGAGAGGGGGTGATTGTGTGACACATCCCAAGAGGAAAATGTCGAAGAAAATCGAATAGGGAATAGATGGGAAGCTAGACATCTGCGTTTGTAGGAGGATTCCAAGCATGTCATACAACATCTACACTTTCGCGCAAAGATCAGATCTAAACGATCAAGCTGATGCACTAATTGAAGCAAGCTGGTCTGCCTTCATGCTGAATGACGAAGTGGCTAATGAATATTACAGTCATCTGTATGACTGGTTCTCTCCTTATCAATTTATGCTGACAGACGAGGCTGACAAAGTGATGGCTGTAGGAAATGCGATTCCATTTTATTGGGATGGCACTGCGGAAGGGCTGCCAAAAGGCTGGGATGATGTCTTTCTGCAAGGGATTGAAGACTACCGCCAAGAAATACAGCCTAACGCGTTATCGGCCCTCTCCATCTCCATCGATCCCCGCTATCGCGGACTCGGTCTGAGCAAGCAGATGGTTACGGCGATGAAGGATATCGCCAAGGAAAATAGCTTGGTGCACTTGGTGGCACCTGTACGTCCATCGCTCAAGCACAAGTACCCGCTCACGCCCATGGACAAGTATGTTCAGTGGAAAACAACCGATGACGCTCCGTTTGATCCGTGGGTGCGCACGCATTGGAAACTGGGAGCGACGATCATGCAGGTAGCGCCGGAATCCATGCTGATCAGAGGAAGTCTGACGGATTGGGAAAGCTGGACTGGGATGAAATTTCCCGAGTCTGGATCGTACATCATTCCTGACGCATTAGTTCCGGTGCAGGTCGACGTGGAAAAGGACGAAGTGGTATATATCGAGCCGAATATTTGGATGCAGCATTTTTTGTAGAGCGATAGCGAAGTAGCCGTTGTGGAAGCCACAGCGGTTTCTTTTTGTATTTTCTGTCACCTTTTTGCTGTGAGATGGATCATACCTAATAGCAAGCATTTAACGGATGAGGTGAACGGGTTGAACGAAGCAGAAACAATGCCAGCGAGTCTGGAGGTTACACGGGAAGCCAGACTGAAATGGCTGATGCAGCAATACGGGGAGAAGATTTTTCATCTGGTGAGTCTCACCGTAAAGAATCATGCCTTGGCGGACGATATTACCCAAAACGTGTTTATCCAAGCATATCGACATCTCGATCAGTTTCGCGGGGACGGAGAGATCAAGCATTGGCTCTACAAGATCGCGATGAATGAGAGCAAAAAGCATTTTCGGTCGTGGTCGTTCCGCAACATTTTTCCGACGATGGATGATCATTTGGGCGACCTGATGGATCGGCAGGCAAACAATCAGGTAGAGGAAGAGATTTTGAACCGGGTGAAGCGGGAAGAGATCGTCACATACATTCAATCCCTCGCACCGAAATACAGACAGGTTATCCTCCTGCATTATTACGAAGACCTGTCGATTGCGGAAGTGGCGGATATTCTCTCGGTTTCGCAGGAGGTCGTCCGTACACGGTTGCATCGAGCCAGGAAGCAATTGAAGGAAACCATGTCGAAGGAGGTAAAAGGATGAGCGACGATCGCATGTGGAGGGAATGGAGTCAATCAGCAAAGCAATCCGTTCGTGAAAAATATCCGTTTCATTTGGAAAAATTCGAGCAGGAAGTACTCACAAAAATTCAGCGTGAGAAGCGTCGCCGTCGTTGGCAGGTAACCTCCTGGGCAGCAGGAGTGGCAGTTGCTGCGACGTTGTTCTTCCAGATTGCACAGCCCTTTGATAGAAGCTTGTGGGGACTGACGGGGGCAGAGGAAGGTCAGGAAGCTTTTGAATGGATCACACCCGATGAAGGTTTCATGCATGCTTTGAAAAATGGCTATCCGATTTTGTCTGAGGTGAAATTGGAAAAGGACGGTTTTGTTTATCAAATCAGGGATGCTATGGTCGATCATAGACGGATTACGTTTACGCTGTTAATCTCCGGTGAAAAAATGGAGGAGATCGCGCGAATTCCGGACGAATCGACAAGAAGCGATATGCTTTATGGGAGTCTTCGTGTAGAGTTGGGGAAGCTGTCAGAAAGAGGTCATGGATCAAGGGATTTTCAAATGATCGATGGTGTGCATTATCTCATAATCAAGTCGGATTATCGAATTGACGAAAAAGAAATGCAGGCGCTGATGGGTCAGAGCAAGCCTGTCCTGCCAGTGCAAATCGTTGATATGCGAAAATCAGGAGATGATGTAGTGGTCGCTGAGCTGTTGCTGCCCCTGCCACAGTCTGTCACTGCAGCCGAAAAAGTAATCCAACCGGATTCAGATGTAAATGCGGTGCTTAAAACAGATGGTTTGGTGACGAGCTTACAAGTGAACCGAATGATAGCTTCGCCTACTGTGACAGAGATAGAGCTTGAGGCTAAGTTTGAGGATGGGTTTGTTCTACATCGATTAGAAAATATGAAATTGGTGGATAGAAGCGGGAAAGAGTATCAGGCGATAGACGACAAGGTGAATAAAAACGTGGAGCATGTGCAGGGGACAGATACCTATAGGGCGCAATTTATTCCGTCGCTGTTCTATGGGGCTCTCCCGGAAAAATTGGAGCTGCGATTTGATGAAGTGACGATGAAGCGATCCCTAAAGGATAACTTCGTGCTTGATATGAATGCCAAATATCCGCAAACGATTCCGTTTGGAAAAAAGAAACAGCTGGACATTGAAAAGGTAAATTACGACAAAGGCAAGCTGTCCATTGTCGTTCCAAACAAGGGACCAGAAGAAATTAACTTACGTGTAGAGGGTCAGGCTTACAAGGATATGATTGTGGCAGAGAATTTGGAAACTGTTTCCATTGTTTTCAGGGTACCGAAACAGGATACGTATACGGTAGAGATGGGCGGGCTAGAGTTTGAGAGAGTCAGATTGGATGGCGTGATACCTATTACAAAATAAAGTACGATTCCACTGGGAAAGTCACGAAAAAGCCTTTGCACGAACCAGGAGGTCTGGTTTTGTGCAAAGGCTTTTTGCTGTTTTTTACACCCAACCGAGTGCCCTTGCCACCTGGGCAGTCAAGAACGTTACTCCGATAGCAATGGCGAGCGGAATGAGTGCGGATAGTACTGTCCATTTCACACTTTTCGTTTCCTTGTAAATATTGAACAAGGTTGTGCCGCAAGGGTAATGAAGCAGAGAGAACAGCATCATGTTGAGTGCAGTCAACCAAGTCCACCCGTGCTGCAAGAAGACATCCTTGATATTGTCGATCCCTTCCACATCAACCATGGCACCGGAGGACATGTACCCCATCAGAAGGATCGGCAGCACGATTTCATTCGCAGGCAAACCGAGAATGAAAGCCATGAGAATATAGCCATCGAGCCCAATGATTTGCGCAAACGGATCAAAAAAGGCAGCCATATGGGCGAGGATACTGTCTCCACCGACATAGATATTACCCAATACCCAAGTGATGATACCGGCAGGGGCGGCCACAATGACAGCTCTTTTCAGCACGCTCCACGATTTATCCTTGCTTGCGATCAGGATCGTTTTCCATATCTGCGGACGGCGATAGGGGGGCAGCTCCAATGTATAGTGTGTCGGTACTCCGCGCAGAGCTGTTTTGGATAGTGTCCAGGAAACCGTAAGAGTGATAGCGATTCCAAAAATAACCATACCCATTACAATGAGAGCAGTAGTCAAAGATTGCCATCCACTTGTCGCGCTGGTCGCCATAAATAGCGAAGACAATAAAATCAATGTGGGCCAGCGACCATTGCACGGAACGAAATTGTTGGTCAGAATCGCCAGCATTCGCTCCCGAGGAGATTCGATGATTCGGGTTGATAGGATGGCAGCTGCGTTACAGCCAAACCCCATCGACATGGTCAATGCTTGTTTTCCGTGTCCGCCGGCATTTTTAAACAGACGATCCATGTTGAACGCAACACGCGGCAGATATCCGAAGTTTTCGAGCAGGGCAAAGACTGGGAAAAAGATAGCCATCGGAGGCAGCATGACGCTGACAACCCATGAGGTACCGCGAAAGAATCCGAGAACCAGAATGCCGTGCAGCCAATCTGGTGCGTGCACAGCTTGAAAGCCAGCAGTCAGATAACCCTCGACAACGCCGAACATGTCGGCAAGCATTCCAGATGGAACGTTGGCACCTGCGATTGTGATCCAAAATACCGCGCCTAAAATCGCCAGCATGATCGGGTAGCCCCATATTTTGGACGTCACAATTTTATCAAGCTTGTATGCGCTAGACAGCTTTTGCTTGTTTTCGTAGGTCACAGCTTCCTTACAAATACTGCGACTGGTGCGGTAAATGTCACTTACAATCGTGTCCCGAATCTCACTTCCTTCTGCTGAGGCGCGGGCCACGGAAAGAAGCGCATCCAGTGGATCGGACGGATTAGTGGCAAATGGTTTGGCCATGGGTCAAGCGCTCCTCCCCGAAAGACTCAGCTGGCTCTTGCATTCGCTTCCGCAAGGTATTCAACAAACTCTCATCGCCATCCAGCAGCCTCAGAGCGATCCATCTTGTCGGAAAACGGCTACCCAAGGTTTTCTCAATGAGAGGCTCCAACTGTGCCAGCTTGGTTTCAATTTGTTCACTGTAAGTTATCTGTACAGGATTGGACACGATGGTTCCGTTTGCGACCTTCTCCACCTGATCGAGTAAATTCTCGATCCCGATTTGATTTCTGGCGGAAATGGCGATACAGGGAACGCCTAATCTTTGCGAGATTTTTTCCAGATCAATACGAATGCCAAGCCTTTTCGCTTCATCGATCAAATTGACGCATACGACAACGTGCGGAGTCATTTCCAACACCTGCAAGGCCAAATTGAGATTCCGTTCCAATGAAGTGGCATCCAGGACCACGATGGTGACGTCAGGCTGCTCGAAGATAATGTAATCTCTCGCCACTTCTTCATCCGCCGAGTTGGAATACAAGGAGTACGTACCTGGCAAATCGATGATCCGAAAAGTCGTATTTCCCCGAGAGAATTCTCCCTCAGCCATTACGACTGTCTTTCCTGCCCAGTTTCCTGTATGTTGGCGCAGTCCCGTCAATGTGTTGAATAATGTACTCTTACCGGTATTCGGATTTCCTGCCAACGCAATTGTGTATGAACTCATTTTTCGTCACTTCCTACGTACTCGCCGAATATGAGGGAGCTTTCTTCTTTGCGCAGGGCGATGATCGTGTTATTTACCCGAAAGGCAATGGGATCGCCTAGCGGACTTTTTTGCATGACTTCCACGATGTTGCCGGGGACGAATCCGAGATCCAGCAATCGCCTGCGCAGTATACCCTGAACGTCAATACGATCCAGACAGATGTGGCTTCCAATCAAGGCATTAGACAAAGGAATGCTGATAGATGGCATGATGTTCACTCTCCTTTTTCGTTAAGGACAAACTGTTGGCTTAGGGCAAAAATGAAGGTAAAAAAAAGTACGCGTAGTCGATATCTTCATGATTTTAGTTTAAGGTAAGATTCTTTCCTAGGCAACAAAGTTTTTGCTTAAGGAAACTTTTTGGTCATAGAAAACTGCACCGCCAATCGTTAATGGTATCTAACAATGGAGGTACAGTTCAGCTTGTTAACAGCTATATTCGTTCCACCGGGCTTGTCAGGCAAGTAGGTCCACCTGTTCCCTTATAAGAAATCTCCTCGCCCTCATACTCGTACACAGTCGCTCCTGCGTCGAGAAGGCGTTGCCTGGTAATCGGGTTGCCTGCCACGACCATGCACACACGCGGCGCAAGGGCGAGAACATTGCTGCCGAGATTATCGTACTCATGATCGGGTACCTCGATTAGCTGAATGCCTCTATCAATGAGCAGTTGACGGAAAAATACAGGCATCAGCTTGGAGTAGACCACTGCCAAATCATGATCGACCATGCTGATAATCGACATCAGATGCAAACATTCCGCAGGGCCGCGATCATACGGAAGCTGTACCACGATGATTTCGTCCGTGAAATCCTTGACCATTTCCGTAATTTGAGCGATAGCCGCTTTGTTCGTCCGGAAGCCAAGGCCAATCGCGAGTGTTTTTTCATCCAGCCAGACGAGATCGCCGCCATCTGACAAGGCATCGCCTGTGAGCTGTCCCAGGATCGGAATATTGTTTTCGTCTAAAAAAGCTTTGTATACTTCTGCTTCTCCCTGACGGAGCTCTTTACCAGATTTGAGGATGATTGCCCCTTTGGAAGTAAATTTCACCGGATCATGGGCGTAAATGGAATCCAGTCCGGTTTTATCGGATTGTGGCAAGTGCAGGACATTTTCCACATGCTCGCGCAAAATCGATTCGAATTTGGCGTATTCATGCAGAGCGCGGTCCCAGTCAGGGCGGTCTGTATAGTTGAAGGTTTTCCACGATTGATCGAGATGTTCTTGACTGATAAATGCTTGATGGGGATGCTTGATGATGACTGTTTTCATCTTTTTGACCATGGATTGGCTGCCTTGGAACATAGTTGCCTCCCTTTTTCCACATTGCAGAATATTATTCATATTTCGAAATGTTCATTATTAGTTTACACATTCTGATTTCTGACTGTCAATCTGTGATTCCTTGGAGTTTTTTTGCGATTCACAAAATTAGAGCAAATGGTTTAACATAGTTTCATATGAGAAGATAGATAGAAAAGGGGGGATGACCGTGATTCAATCGTTTGATCGAGCAATGGCGATTGCAACGGCACTTTCGTCGGATGAACATAGAAAATGGTGGACGATCAATGATTTAGCGAAGGAATGCCAGCTCCCGGTCAGCACCATTTATCGACTGTTGTACACGTTGATGAACCATGGACTGGTAGAGCAGGATGCTGCGACCAAGCAATATACGTTGGGGATAAAATGGATGGAGTTCGGCTTGCGCGTGCTTGATCGGATCGATTATCGGAAGGTGATCAAGCCGATGATCGAGGAGCTCGCCAGAGAAGTGAACGAAAGTGTTTATTTCAGTCAGCCTAGCGGACTCGAATCCATTGTCGTTGATCGCGTAGACAGTCAGCACAATATCCGCATCTACGACCAGTTGGGCTTGCGGATTCCGATGCATATCGGTGCGGCCAATAAAGTCGTGCTGGCCCACATGCCTGTGGAGGAAGCACGACAAACCGTAGTGCAGCTAGTGGGTGAAGAGCAGGTGCCTGCTTTTATGGAGAAGCTTCAGGAGATCAGGGCAGCTGGTCATGCGGTCAGCTTTGCGGAGCGGACGGAAAATACGGCGTCTGTCGCAGCACCGGTGATTGATTACACCCAAAAGGTAATCGGGGCGTTAAGCATTGGAATTGTTACGTATGATTTGAAGGAGGAACGACTCCAGTATTTGATTGAACGGGTAAAGGATGTCGCTCACAAAACCTCGCAACGGCTAGGCGGCCTGTCAAAGGCTTGACTGGCCTTTTTTTATTTTGATTTCCTTGTAACATTTCCCTTTTGCTTCCGACTATTGGGCTAAGAACGTAAAAAAGAGGAAGCCAGGAGGAAATTCAAAATGAAACCATACGCAATCAAAAAGCTGATGATCACAGTAGGAGCTGCTGCTTTGCTCTTCTCAAGCCCATTGTGGATTACGCAACCACAAGTATCTGTACAAGCCGCGGCAGTCAAATCGACACAACCCCAATTGAACAAAGCAGCCCAAAAAACCGTAGACAGGCTGAACAAACACTACCCGGAATTAAAAAATGCGGAAAAAACCATTTCGCGTAACAATCAGGAGCGAGATGTTTTCCACATCCAATTCCGCATCTTCAGCAACAAGGAGCGGACGGAAGTATCCCTGTATGCGGATGCCAAAATCGATGCAAACAACGGTATGCTGTTATTCTTCTCTGCACACGACATTCCCAAAAAGAAACCGACTGCACGTCCTACGGAAGCGATGGGAAAAGAAAAAGCGCCGAGTATTCTGAAGGATTTCATCGGTGACGCCATCAAGCAATACCAAATAGACGAGGTAACAGTTGATGGTGAGGGTGCAGAGGCCGTGGCAAATGTGCGTTTCGTTCGGGTTGTGAATCAGATTCTGGTAAAAGACGATCTTTACGTAGTAGGGATCAATGGAGTAGGCGAGCTAGACTATATAAACGCAGGAAACACAACAGGATTGCAGATGGACGCAAGTAAATTCGCCGCTCCGTCAGGGGTTAGGAATCCAGACGAATTCGGCAAACAATTAGAAGACATGCTCCACCTTCGCTATGAGCAAAAAGCAAGAGACATAAGCGCTGGCTTCCGCCCAGTCTACAGCCTGAATTTTTCCGGATATCTGGATGCACGATCAGGAGCCGAGGTAGAGTCCGGATGGACCAAGAAAAATAAGTACGGGAAACCAATCCCGATAACGCCTGGCAACCAGCGGGTCTTCGCCAAAACAAATGAGGAGATAGCCACCGCACTCTCCACTTTTATTCCATTGCCTGAAGGAATTGAGTTTAAAATAACCAAAGGTGCGCCAGTTCTCGAAGGGGAAAAGGAGTATGATGCCGTGGTTGGAAACAAAAAGTTCTCAGTGAGGACAGTGAATGATCAGATTGCGTACTTCCATGTAGTTGAAAACCCACCAAAGCAGAAAGTGATTACAGAGGCAGCTGCCGAGGAAAAAGCAGTGGTGTTTCTGCAACCGTTTGTAGACGCAGAGGTAACGGAGCTAGTACCACAAATGGAGCTGGTACCACAAATGAATAACAGAGAAGCAGGCAAGCAAACGTTTCTATTTTCCCCTGTACACCAAGGGATTATGGTTGAGGGACAGGGCTATTCAGTAAAAGTTGACATGCATACGGGAGACATTGTATCCGCCAGTTTACCAATAACTACTGGTAAATTATCCTATGATGATGCCTCAAATGTCGTAGGGCCCGAGCAAGCCGTACAAGCATTGTTGAAAGCTAATCCGCTTACACTGCGCTACGTGTTTCCTTCCCTTAACGGACGGTACCAGGGAACACCTGTCCTTGTTTATGAGCCGAAAGAAAGAAACGGAAAGGTTGACGCGGTTACAGGTCAATTTATCAAGTAGGGAGCAGGGAGAGGAAATCCAGTGCAGGACACAGTCGATTACGAAGCGCGGATTAAAGCGATCTATCGCGAGCATTACCGTGATGTCTATCAATATCTCTACTACTTTACGGGGAAGCGTGAGCATGCGGAGGATTTGACACAGGAAGTGTTTATCCGGGTCTTGGACGCTTTGGCCAGATATGAAGAGCGTTCCAGTGTGAAGACATGGATTTTGCATATTGCCAAGCATGTCGCCATCGATGATTACCGGAAGAGGCGGGTGCAAACGCTTTTTGGCATGGATTTGTTAAAAGGGCTGCCTTCTCTTCTGGGAAGGCCGGAAGCGGAGCTGGCTTCCAAGGAAGAACAGCTGGAAATTGAGCAGGCGATGCAGAAAATGAAGACGCATCATCGGAATGTACTGATTTTGCGTGGCATCAAGGCCTACAGTATTCGGGAAACGGCAGAAATCCTCGGGACAAGCGAAGCCAAGGTCCGCGTAGATTTTCATCGGGCAACAAAAGAACTCAAAAAAGTTTTGCATGTCGATTGGATAGGAGGGTTGGCCAATGAATACTCCAAATGACGAGCAATTCTTCGCGGCTCTTCCTCGGTCAAAGGATGCGGAACCAAGGAGCGAATTCGTAGAAGCGCTGGAAGCAAAGCTGGTGCAACGGGCACGCACCAAAACGAATCGTCCGAAAAGAATCGTCCTCAAGCTGGCAACATGGACAGTTTCCGCTGCGACGGTGGCAGCAGCAGTATGGATGATGGGGGTAACCCCGGAGATATTCAAGCAATCTCGGTTTGAATCACAAGCGCATCTGGTACCCCGCTCCTTCTCATCGACAGAAATAACAGAAAGCGAGCTAAGCCAAGCGGCGATTAGAACGTTGGAAAAGCTGTACGAGAAATATCCTCCTTTTCGGGAAGCGGAAAAGAGGGTCTACGTAACCAAAGCTCCTCGCGAGGTGTACAACATAGATTTTCGCACGTTCAGCAACAAAGATCGAACAGAAGTGTCGCTATATGCCAGAGCGAAATTGGACGCCAAAAGCGGACTCTTGCTCGGGTTCGACCTGGAAAAGATTCCAGGGCAAGAGAAAGTCGAAGGAGTGCCTTCCAAGGAGAGAATAGAGCGACAGGCGAAGGCATTTATGGAACCGTTTCTGGGCAAAAATCTGGAACAGTATCGGATCGAACAAGTAGATGGGCAAGAGGGAGCAGATACCGTTTCGCATGAAGCCGTCCGATTGCAACGCTACGTGAATGACGTGCAGGTAGAGGGAGATAACTATGGGATCGGCATGAGTGATGCCGGGCATATTCGCTATGTCAATTCAGGGGATTCAACGGGAATGAATTTGGACACCGGGCAGTTTCCTTCAATTGCTGAGCGGCCTTCTCCGAAGAAAACGGAGAGCGGACTTGCAGAAGTCATGCAACTGACGTATCAGAGAGGCGGGAAGAAGGACGTGGACTACGTTCTTCGTTATACGGAAAACTTCTCCGGGTATCTCGACGCTCGTACTGGCAAGGAAGTGAAAACGACCTTGTGGCGCGGGGAGTCGTTTCGCGACAGTATTGCCGTCAATCCCGGAGGCAAGAAGACAATGGTTGCATCGGCAAAAGAGGCTGCGGCCGCCATGGAGTTCTTCGGTCAGAAGGTGGAGGGCTTCACATTTACCGGGAGTAATGTGCCCGATTATATGATGGGAGACAACGAACGGGAATACCAGGCCAAAAAAGGAGAGCGATTCATGCAGCTGACTACTGTCAACAATCGGGCAGCAGCGTTCAAGATATCTTATCCGGAGCTGCGAGAAGGTGATCCGACACTTGCCGTCGCAGAATTGCAGGAGCGAGCGATCTTGTTTTTGGAGCCGTATCTGGATTCACGGGTGAAGACTGTTCGGATGCAGGAGCAAATTTATGTGATGGGCAGACAGGTTGAATTGAAATTTGTCCGAGAAGTAAACGGCGTAATGGTGCCGGATCAGTATTATAAGGTCACGATCGACGGGCAGACAGGAGAAATTATCGGGGTGAATTTAACATTCCCGCATGAGCAGGAGACCTTCCCAGATGCGTCCAAGGTGATTTCAGCAGAAGAGGCGGCGCGGGTTTATCTCCAACATAAATCACTCAGTCCCCGTTATCTATTCCCGCTTGAAAACAATAGGATTCAAGAGCAACCGATCTTGGTCTATTCGGCGGAGATACTGAAAAGCAACGGGGATGTGGATGCCATTACGGGAGAATGGCTACCATTCCAATAAAGAGAGACACCAGGGGGAAACTCCTGGTGTTTTGTTTTGCGTAATGTCTTCCCGGAAATTGCATAGTAAAGCGTGAGGGGAAGGGCAACCGACCGTCATTTGCATCATTATCGATCGAATGGAAAAAGGCACAGTCCCTCTGCAAAAGCTGCATGAAGTCACTGTGCCTTATACGGGAGCATAATGGTGAATTTGGTTCCTACTCGCGGTTTGCTTGATACATTGACCGTTCCGCCAATTGCATGGATGACATGATAGGAGTACGTCAATCCAAGACCGGTCCCGGTTGTTTTCGTAGAAAAGTAAATCGTTCCGAGGCGGCTGATCTGTCCTGCATCCATGCCGACACCGTTATCCTTGATGACCAATAGGGCTTTGTTTCGCTCGATGAGCAAGTCCAGGGAGACTTTTCCGTCCGAAATATCTGAGCATGCCTCAATGGCATTTTTGATGAAATTCACCAACACTTGCTTGAACTCATCTGGATTGGCCTTGATCGTCACAGGTCTCTCAAAGTCTTGCAGCGTAAGCTCCACGTTATGCATATTGGCAAAGGGGAGCATCACTTCGCGGATGGCATGCAGATGCTCACTGACATTAATGATTTCATGCCGTTCCTTGAGCGGCTTGGAAATCGCAAGGTACTCGGTCAAAATGGCTTCTGTCCGTTGGATTTCATCGAGACTGATCCGAATGTATTGATCGACTTTTACCAAATTTTCCGGACATTCCTGTATTAATTTCAAGAAGCCTTTGACTGCTGTCAGCGGATTGCGAACCTCATGTGCAAGCGATGCAGCAACATGACTCATCGTCTGGATTTTTTCGTTTTGCGCGTGGCGGATAAACAGCTCCTTATCCGAAACGCATTTGCTGAAAAGCGACATTAATAACCAGAGGCCGAAAAAGTTTTGAATAGGAATCACTATGGTGTAGTAAACGAGGTGTTGAGTTACATAGGTGGGAAAAAAGTAATAGGTAGTCCCTAAAGCAACCGTAGAAAAAATCGCACTCGTCATAAAAAGATACAGTGTTTTCCGATAACTGGCTTTGTAGTGTCGATACAAAAAGAGTGATATGACAAAATTGACTGTAAGGATCAGCAGGGCAACCCATGTTCCTTCGCCACCGAGGTAGTACCGATAAACCAAGGCTTCAATCAGAAGGAGCAAGGCAATCTCGACTCCGCCATAAACCAGTCCGAAAAGAATGATGACATGTCGGATATCAAAAAACATGCCATTCGTGACACTCGGGGCGAAGGTCATCGCGAGAAACATGCAGGCTGAGCTGGTGATGACAATAAAGGAACGGCTGTAGTTCCTCATTTTGTCACGGTAATAAATGTTGAAAAACACAAACGGGATAATGGCGAAACACCATTGAAGAATGACTTCTTTTAATAGACTCATGTAGCATCCCCATCGCAAATATTTGCTAGGCTTGTATCAATCTACGATAATTCGACAAGACACAACAAAATCCCTCTTGATGTTACAGAAGAAACTGGAATATTTATCAAGAAAATTGTTTCGTAAACCTAGTTGACAGATAGGTAATTGCCAGATTATATTCTGTATATACTTATACAAACGTTTTGAAAATAGAAACAACTCTTATCAAGAGAAGGCTGAGGGAATGGCCCTATGAAGCCCGGCAACCTAGCACGAGAGAATGCGTTCTTTCGAGCCAAGGTGCTAACTCCAACAGGTAGAATACCTGACAGATAAGAGGCGAGAATCTTGTCGATTTTTGTCCTCTTTCTCTGTGAAAGAGGATTTTTTGCGTAGCTGTCGTGGGGAAGAAGCGCATTTCCAGTCTACGCTTCGGCCTCCGCCCCGCTGTGAGTGAAGACTGTCCGCTTCGGAAGAAATAGCGGGAGCGCTTCAAACGCAGAAGGTTCAGGAAGGATTTCATAAGTGAAGCCGCTATTTCTTCCTACGCTGAGATGGGCCCCAGAGGCGCTTGGACTGGAAATGCGCTTCTTCTACGAAGTTTTTTTCCTTTTTGAAAGTGAAATCAAAAGAAGCTTCGATCGAATGAGGGGAAACAAAATTTTTAATTTTGTTATGTGTTTTAAAAAGAAAAAGGGGGAACATCTCAATGAAAAAGAAACTCGGTCTGATCACATCACTTGTTTTGGCAGCATCTGTTCTTGTGACGGCATGCGGCAGCGGGGCAACAACGGGAACCGGCAGCACAAACGGCGGTGCTTCGGGAGAGAAGGCGAAGAGAATCGCATTGATCATGCGTCAGAACGTAGGAACGTTTTCTGCACAATACATCAATGGCGTGAAGACAGAGGTGGAGAAAAACGGCGGCGAGTTGACCGTTTTCAATGCAGATACCGATCTGGCAAAAATGGCGTCCAATCTCGATGCGGCTGTGAACCAAAAGTTCGACGGCATTCTGATTGATCATGGTACGGCGGAAGCGTTGCAGCAGGGCACGCAAAAGGCCGTGGATAAAAAAATTCCGGTCGTTCTATTTGATACAGACATCAACATTCCGGGTGTGCCAGTTGTGGCGCAGGATGACAATAAGTTGGCAGAGCTGAGCCTGGAGAAGCTGGCGGCAGATACAAACGGCAAAGGGAATATTGTGAAGATTTGGGTAGCTGGCTTTGCGCCTATGGAAAAGCGCCAAGTGACCTATGAAGCTTTCCAGAAGAAATATCCGGATTTGAAAGAGATTGCGGCATTCGGTTCTGCTACCAACAATACGGCTCTCGATACACAAACGCAGATGGAAGCAATCTTGAAAAAGTATCCGAACAAAGGCGACATCACAGCGGTATGGGCGGCATGGGATGAATTTGCCAAAGGGGCGACACGCGCCATCCAGCAAGCAGGCCGTACGGAAATCAAAGTATACTCCATCGATTTGAGCGATGAGGATCTGCAAATGATCCAGGCGGAAAACTCTCCGTGGGCAGCGACGGCAGCAGTAGACCCATCCAATATCGGACGCATCCATGCCCAAACCGTGTTCCAAAAAATCAAAGGCGAGCAGGTGCCAGACAACGTGAAGCTAACCCCAGTGCTGGTGAAACAAGAGGACCTGCCGAAGGATAAAAAAGTAACGATGGGCGACCTGTCCCAATACGTAAAAGAGTGGGGCAAGTAAGAACCAAATTGGCTTTTCCCGTTGAGCTGTAACCGTCAACGGGATTTTTCCTTATAGAGGTGGGAACACGCAGGTAAACAGGAGGTGTGAAACATGTCCACATTGCAGATGAAAGGGATGGCGAAGCAATTTTCTGGGGTTCCTGCCCTGCGATCCGTCAATTTTGAGGTGCGTGCAGGAGAGGTTCACGCACTGCTCGGAGCCAATGGCGCGGGAAAGAGTACCCTGATGAAAATCCTCACGGGAGCGTATCAGGCAGATGGCGGTACGATCACCATCGATGGACAGGCTGTGACGATCAATTCGCCGCAGGATGCCAAAGCACAGGGCATCCAATGTGTATATCAGGAAGTGGACACCGCCTTGATCCCGTATTTGAGCGTCGCCGAAAACATATTGGCGGACCAGCTCGTCCAGGCGAAAACCAAAGGACTGATCAACTGGCAGAGCTTGTACAACGAAACGGAGCAGATTTTAAAAAACTTCGGCTTTTCCATTCCGGTGAGGATGCTCGTCGAGGAATGTACGCTGTCGGAAAAGCAATTGATTTTGATTGCACGGGCGACCGTCCAAAAGGCGAAGTACGTTATTTTCGATGAACCGACAGCGCCGTTGAGCACGAAGGAGAGCGAGCGGCTGTTTCAAATCATTGCGCAGTTGAAAAAAGCTGGAGTCGGGATCATTTATATCTCCCACCGCCTGCCGGAAATCTTTGAAATCTGTGATCGGATCACGATCATGCGCGATGGACAGCACGTCATGACCACAGACACGGTGAATACCAACATGGACGAAGTGATTGCGAACATGCTGGGCAAAAGCTTTGACGAGGAGTTCCCGAAGCTCGAAGTGCCGATTGGCGAAACGATTTTTGAGGCGTCAGGTGTAGCTGGCGGCAAAGTACACGGAGTCGACCTGCAGGTGCGCGAGGGAGAGATCGTGGGTGTCGTCGGTCTAGTCGGGGCAGGGAAGACTGAGCTCGCCCGATTGCTCTTCGGTGCAGATGAAGCAAAGGCTGGAGCCATTCGATTGCATGGAAGACGTATCCAACTGCGCTCGCCAAAAGACGCCGTCGATGCCGGAATCGTACTCGTCCCGGAGGAAAGGCGCAAAGAGGGTATTTTTGTAGAGGAGTCCGTACAGAACAACCTGTCAGTTGCCTCGTTGAAAAAGAAATCCTGGCTGGGTTTTATCAAAAGAGGGGCGGAAGCGGCTAACGCAAAAGAGCTGGTGCAGCGCCTTGGTGTAAAAGCAGCCGATATCAAGCAGTTGGTCGGTTTTCTCAGCGGCGGAAACCAGCAAAAAGTCGCGATCGGAAAATGGCTGGATACAAACGCTCACCTCTTTATGTTTGACGAGCCGACAAAAGGAGTGGATATCGGAGCGAAAAGCGATATTTACCGCCTGATTGGAAATCTTGCCGAGCAGAAAAAGGGCGTCCTGTATTTCTCCTGTGAGTTTCAGGAAGTCATCGGGATCGCAGATCGGATTCTCGTCATGTTCGAGGGCAAGATCGTGAAGGAATTGAGTCGCGAGGAAGCAACACAAGAGCTGATTATGTACTACGCAAGCGGAGGTGAGTAACGTGGCAGATAAAAAGTTTAGCTTATTTGATTTTGTTTACAAATACGGAACGGTTGCAGTCATCGTTATTGTCATGTTGTTATTCAGCTTGACTAACCCGTATTTCTTCACGTACGACAACTTGACGGACATTCTTCGCTCCATCTCGATTGTGACATTTGTCGCGATTGGCGTTACGTTTTCGCTGATTGTCGGAGGCTTTGATTTGTCTGTAGGATCGACGGTTTCATTGACCACGGTCGTTTCTGCTTCGATGATGGTTTGGTACGAACAGGGAGTCTTCCCGACACTGGTTGTTCCGATTGTACTCAGCTTGCTCGTCGGGCTGATCAACGCGTTCTTGGTCGTGAAAATTCGCATTCCTGATTTGCTGGCTACTCTGGCGATGCTCTACATCGTCAACGGTATTCATATGACGTATTCCCAAGGCTACTCGATCTACGCAAACATGCCGATGCAGGACGGCTCGCAAGCTCCGGGAAAATTTCAGGAATGGTTCCTGTGGCTGGGCCAAGGAGAAATTCTCTCCGTTCCTGTTCCGGTTATCCTGACCTTTCTACTTGTCGCGATCACGCATGTGTACTTGACCTATACGAGACAGGGACGGATGCTGTACATGACAGGCGGCAATTTGGAAGCAGCCCGTCTGTCGGGGATTCCTGTGAATCGCTATCGTACCTTGGCATATGTGCTTTCTGCTCTTTTTGCAGGCTTGGGCGGGATGCTTTTGGCAGCACGGATCGGCACCGGGCAGGTGAGCAGTGGCGGCTCCATGCTGATGGATGCAGTAGCGGCTGCTTTCGTAGGCTTCTCCGTTTTCGGTGCAGGAAAGCCAAACGTATTCGGTACATTTGTGGGAGCCATTCTGATCGGAGTACTACTCAACGGCATGACGATGCTCAATCTGCCGTATTATGCTTACGATATTATTAAGGGGACGGTTTTGGCGCTTGCCCTGGCTGTGACCTATTATCAACTGCGCAGAAAACGAAACGCTTAGAATCGTAACGTTCTTCTTGCTTTTCTCTCATCAACTTCTCATCTTCCTATTATTCCCTTCTCTTTTTTGAAGCTTAGTATTGGTCTTACTCAAGTGAGACCAATGTGAAAGCAAATTCAAATAAAGAGAAGGGATGTTGTTTTTATGCGTATACTCGTTGTGCCTTCGGGCTTTAAGGAAAGCTTAGATGCTGAGCAAGCCGCTGAGTGCATGAAAGAAGGAATTCTGCGCGTGCTCCCGCTCTCCCAAGTACAGACACTGCCGATGGTAGACGGAGGAGAAGGCTTTACAAAAGCGATTGTGAAAATTTCGAATGGCTCGATAATCGATAAGGAAGTAACAGGCCCTGTAGGGGAAAAGATTCCTTCCCATTTCGGAATATTCGGATCAAAGACGACAGGTCAAACGGCTGTGATTGAGATGGCGGCAGCAGCGGGACTGCGACTGGTTCCAAGGAGCTTGCGTGACCCGCGCAAAACGACGACACATGGCGTCGGTGAATTGATCAAAGCGGCGCTGGACATGGGGGCAGAGCGTATTTTGCTAGGCTGCGGCGATTCTGGTACTTCCGATGGCGGGGGAGGCATGGCGCAAGCACTTGGCGCGAGATTTTTGGATGCAAGCGGTCAAGAAATCGATATTGAAGGCGGTATCTCGCTGGCAAAAGTAACGAAAATCGATGTTTCCGGGATGGACAAACGACTCAAGCAGGTGCAAATCGATGTGGCTTGCAACTGGTTTAACAAACTGTGTGGGGATAATGGAGTCGCCCGTGTGTTTGGACCGCAAAAGGGAGCGACGCCTGAGCAAGTGGTTGAGCTGGAAGAAGCACTCGAACAATTCGCGTCTATCATTAAGCGGGATTTCGGGATCGACGTCAGAGAAATGCCGGGCAGTGGTGCATCGGGTGGCTTGGGTGCCGGACTGCATGCTCTCACGGGTGCGAATCTTTATCCACGCTACGATATCATCATGAAATACATTGATTTGGATCGGATGCTTCAAGAGACAGACCTTGTGTTTACGGCGGAAGGAAGCATTGATTTTCAAACACCGCGAGGAAAAATTCCGGTGGAAGTGGCGAAGCGGGCGAAGAAGCATGCCCTGCCGGTAGTGGCTTTGGTGGGGACTGTTGGCAAAGGTGCCCGACTTAATTATGAGCACGGAATTGACGCGTACACGAGTATTTTGCCGATGCCGTCTACGTTGGAAGAAGCGTTTATTCATGCACAGAAATGGTTGACCGATTGCTCGGAAAGCTCCATGCGAACCATCATGGTGGGCTTGCAGCTCGCAAATCGTTTAATGGCGAAGGAGCAAGTATCGTGATTGCACAGACCGTCGCAAAGGAAAGACCTGCCTGGGTTCTTCCGATTGTCCTGATAATGTTCGTTGAATTACTACTTATGCTGCCCTCTTCCCTGACATTGGAAGCCAAATGGAGCTTGTTCTGCTTCTGTGTCGCCGTGATCCTGTGGACGACCACCTCGCTGAACTCCGCCTATGTAGCGATTGGCTCCGTATTACTCCTCGTCGTGACAGGAACGGCTGACCAGGAAATTTTGTTCGACTCGCTCGCCTCCGATGTCATTTGGTTAATGATTGGCTCGTTCATTCTCGGCGGTGCGCTTCAAGTGACCGGCTTGGCAGGGAAACTAACAGATCTGGTTGTGAGCCGCGCAAAGAATGTCAAAAGCTTGTTTTGGCTCTTGACGGTCGTCGTTCAATTTCTCGCTTTCTTTATCCCGTCTACTTCTGGACGCGCAGCGGTGCTACTGCCTGTTTTTCACTCGCTGACCTCCGAAATCGGGAACAAGCAAATCACGAAAGCCATGGCGATCCTGATTCCGACGATTATTTTAGTATCGACGAGCTCCACTATGATCGGAGCAGGCTCCCATTTTATCGCGCTCGATATGCTGAAGGAGTTCAATGGGGAAGGGATTAGCTTCGCGGAATGGCTGTTGTGGGGACTGCCGTTTGGAGTAGTGGCCAGCATCGTGACTTGCCGGATTGTTCTGGCTCTGTTTCTCACCAAAGACGAGATGCAGCGCCCACTCGCGAGCAAAAAGCTCTCCCTTACCTTGTCCCGCAACGAAAAATATACGATTGCCGTGATCGGGGCGATGGTCATTTTCTGGCTGACAGAGCGTTTTCACGGAATCGAGATTGCAACTACGACAGTCGTTGGCGCCTTTCTTTTGACATTGCCGAATGTGGGTGTCATGAAATGGAAGGATGGCGTACAGTCTGTCTCGTGGAACCTGATTCTGTTTGTAGGGGCAGCCATTGCACTCGGAAAGTCATTGTTGGATAGCGGCGCGGCAGAGTGGATCATGAAGAAGCTGTTCACAATCACAGAGTATCTGGAAGGGGAATCATCCATTCTGATCATTGTGGTTATTACCTTGCTGACGCTGACCTCCCATCTGTACATTACATCGCATACAACGAGAGCCGTCATTCTTGTACCACCGCTTCTCTACTTTGCGAGCAGCCTTGATTTGAATGAAGTGACCATTTTGTTCTTAGGAATCGTCGGCATGAACTACTGTCTGACCTTCCCTGTCAGCTCCAAAGCATTGCTCATGTTCCAGGAAAGCGGCAAGGAGACCTTTTTGCCAAAGGATTTGCTGGGGTTGAGCTTGTATGCAGGGGCAGCCCACGCAATTCTGATGATCGTCTTTTATTACGCATACTGGCAGTGGGTGGGGTTATCGATATAAGTAAAAAATGATATCTTTCGTACGGATTACTCTTTGATCCACAGCCAATATTTGCTAAACTCATCTGGATAATGGAGCAAGGCTTAGGAGGATTACATGTCGGAGCGAATATTAATTGTGGAAGATGAAGAGAAAATTGCTCGTGTGATTCAATTAGAACTGGAATACGAAGGGTACGAAAGTGAGATCGCCAAAACAGGGCTCGAGGCGCTGGAACAATACAACCAAGGCGGATGGAACTTGGTTTTGCTCGATGTACTGCTGCCAGGTTTGTCAGGCATAGAAGTGCTTCGTCGGATTCGGGTAAAGGACTCCGCGACGCCAGTCATTTTGTTGACGGCCAGGAATGCTGTCGTAGACAAAGTAAATGGACTCGATCAAGGAGCGAACGACTACATCACGAAACCTTTTGAAATCGAAGAACTGCTGGCTCGCATTCGTTCCTGCCTCCGCTTGTCCCAGATGACAAGAAAAGTGGAAGCCAGCTCCAAGGTAGAAGTAGCGGATTTAAGCCTGGATGAAAAATCGCGGGAAGTGACGAGAGGTTCCAGTCAGATCGAGCTGACGCCGCGTGAATTCGATTTGTTGCTTTATCTGATGCAGAATAAAAACCAAGTTCTGAATCGTGAACAGATTCTTACTCACGTATGGGGATTTGATTATTTCGGAGACACAAATGTCGTTGACGTGTATATCCGTTACTTGCGTAAAAAGGTGGACCAAGGGCATGAAACCCCGCTTTTGCATACAGTACGAGGCGTTGGTTATATGCTGAAGGGGTAGATGATGAAAATCAAAAATAAAATTCATTTGTTCTCCACGGTCGCACTCTTGCTTCTGTTGCTCATGGTCAACAGCTTCATTTACTTCATGTTCTACAAAGTGACAACAGACGGAGAGCTGGATCGTCTGCAACGAGAAGTTCTGCACATCCAGAGTGGACTCAATCAGATCGGTGTAGAAAGTTTCGACCCTGCTACGCTCTTGCAGCCGTATTTGCCACCGAACGGGATGATCCGGATTATCGATCAACAATCGCGAGCCATCGTCACGCAGGAAGTAGACAGCACGCAGCCAATCCCGGCACCGAAGCCCATTTTTGATAGAAAAACGAGTGACGGTGTCTTCGATGTCAACGGAGCGAAATACGCATACGTCAAGGTCCCGATCATTTGGACGAATGGAAAAATTGTCACGTTAGAAGTCATTGAAAGTATTGCCGGTTTGCAAGAAAATTTGAGCCTGCTGCAAAATGTTCTGCTATTTGCTTCGTTGTTCGTGCTGATTCCTGCTTTTTTTGCAGGGCGTATGTTGAGCAACCTGATTTTGCGACCAGTCAACTCGATGATTCAAACGATGGAAGACATTCAAGCGCGCAGTATTTTTAAGAAAATACCGCTTGAGCACACATCCAGGGATGAATTGCATGCGTTAGGAAGTACCTTTAACAAGATGATGGATTTATTGCAGCAAAACTTCGAGAAGCAGCAGCAATTCGTCTCTGATGCTTCCCATGAATTGAAAACGCCGCTGACCGTAGTAGAAAGCTATGCAAAGCTATTGAAGCGTTGGGGGACGAAAAAGCCGGAGGTTCTGGCAGAGTCGGTGGAAGCGATCTATTCCGAAGCCGTGCGCATGAAGGATATGACCAATCAAATGCTCCTTCTTGCAAACAATAGTGCCGAATGGAATCTGGATGTCAAAGAAATCGACTTGATCCCGATGTGCCAAACGACCATTGCACAATTGACCAATGCGTATGGCAGAGCCTTTCAACTGGGCGCAAGCCACGAATCGGTTCCGGTGATGGCCGATGAACAAAAACTAAAACAAGTGCTCGTCGTTTTACTCGACAATGCGATGAAATACAGCTCCAATGAAATTGAGGTTGAGGTGGGGATTCAAGGGGAGCGTCCATTTTTCTCAGTGAAGGACTACGGAATGGGGATTCCCAAGGAAGATTTGCAGCATGTTTTTGATCGTTTCTTCCGTGTAGACAAAGCCCGCAGCCGTGAAACAGGGGGCGTAGGACTCGGTCTTTCCATTGCCAAACAGATCGTCGATGCCCATCAAGGCGATATTGCCCTGGATAGCGAAGAAGGGAAATGGACGCTCGTGACCGTTTTTCTGCCAGGGCAGGCAAAGAAATAGCAGGAGGTACGTATGAATAAAAAGTGGAAAATAGGGCTGCTGGCGAGTTTTCTGTTGGTCACTACAGCATTTGGCATGCAACGGATCTTCGCGAGCATGGATTTGCGGTCATTGTCAGCGGAGGAAGTCAAACAGATCGTGACGGCCCGCTACCCGGGGAAGATTGAATCAATCTCCATGACAAATGTAGGAGAAAACAGCATTTACAATCTCCAGCTCCTCAATGAGCGTGGAACATATAGTGTGATGGTGAATGCACATACGGGCGAAATTATTGATTTGAAGGAGCTATCCTTGGTCGCAGCCACTGCGCAGCCGAAGGCAAACGAAACGACGACGAATCCAATACAGCCGGGTTCAATTCCGACAGCCAGCACAGCACAGCAACCTAATAACGCTGGGAAAGATGCTTCTGGCAACGCGACCAAGCCAGCTACAACCCCAACACAGCAGCAGCCGAAGCCAAATCAAGGCTCGAATCCACCAGCGCAGTCACAGACCAAAATTACGGAACAGCAAGCGAAACAGATTGCGACAGAAAGAACAAGTGGCGGCAAGATCGATGATGTTGATTTGATCGAGACAAAGAGTGGAGCCGTCTATCGGGTGATCACGGAAAAAGACTCGAAAACGGTAGACGTACGCATACATGCTATTACCGGAAAAGTGCTCTCGACTACGACTATCGACAATAGCTCTACCGATGATGACGACGATGATGATCAGACACCAGCGGATAAAAACGGCAGTGCTCCGGCGGATACTCCGGCGGATACTCCAACAAGTGGGGACACGAACTCCGTCGACATCGACGACGATGATTTGGATGATGGTGATGACGATTAGGATTTAGATTTTTCATATGGAGGGAGCCGTCAGTGTCTGCATTGACGGTTTTTTCGATGTGCAAATTGAGGACAGAGATACAAATAGAAGAGAAAAAGCATCTGTTCCGATCCCCGTCTATCGGCTTACATACGCACGTACAGAGCGGTATAAATATGTCGACGCCATAACCAATCAGCCGGGTCGATGACTTCACTCTCTTTCGTAACGCACAGTGAAACTGCAGGTACGCTTTCTCGTAGAAAGAGAAGAAGGGAGAGGGTGTATCTGTTTTTTCTTGGATTAACGCTTTGCATGATCGCATGGATAGCGGGAGGCGTATTTCTGTATCAAGGGGATTATGTTACAGGAGGAGTCTTGATCATACTTGGTTTGCTTGTTTTGATTAGCATGATCCTCTATTATTCGACAAACCGGAAAAAGCGTAAAAATTGCTCGCCAGATTGCAGCCATCTTCCCGTTGATTGTCCGAATTGTGATGCAACCGATTGCGATTGCAAGCCAGATTGAGGGGGATGAAAATGAATACGCAGTGGATTCCCTGTCATCGACGAGCAGATCGTTCCTTTTCTATCGGTGGCAAGAAAATGCCGCTATGTGCCAGGTGTGTTTCGATCCTAGCTGGATACTTGCTGGCGCCTGTTTTTGCAGGAATGCATATCGTGACCTCTTACTATTTCATTGGACTGCTTTTATTGCCCATGCTGATTGATGGCTTTACCCAACATTGGAAGTGGCGAACAAGCAATAACAAACTGCGCTTTTTCACAGGGTTCAGTTTTGGAATCGGACAGTCTTTGCTCATTTCCAATGTCGTTTGGTTTTTGGTAGAGAGACTGGGGTGAAGCGATATGCCTCTATGTACACAAAAATTTCAATATTATGCTAATCCTTTCACCGGGGACATCCCTCCTATATAATACTGGTGGGGGGATATAAGTGATCCATTATAAGACATACATACGTGGTGAGGATTGCGAATGGGTGACTTTTGTCCATGGGGCAGGGGGCAGCTCGTCGATTTGGTATAAACAACTTAAGGCATACAAAGAGAATTTCAATGTTCTTCTAGTAGATATGCGTGGTCACGGAAAATCTAAAAACATCCCGGGCAAGCTGTTTAAAACATACACCTTTGATGATGTCAGCAGAGATATCATTGAGGTTTTGGATCATTTAAAAATCGTTTCCACCCATTTTGTGGGGATTTCTTTGGGGACGATTATTGTGCAGATTATTTCGGAGCAGGCCCCGGACAGAATGCGTTCTATGGTTTTGGCAGGGGCTGTGACGCACATGAACGTTCGATCGCAGGTATTAATCACGCTGGGGAATATGGTCAAACATTTCATCCCGTACATGTGGTTGTATCGACTATTCGCATGGGTGATCATGCCGAACAAGCGTCATAAAGAATCGCGTTCCTTGTTTATCCGCGAAGCCAAAAAGCTTTGTCAAAAGGAATTCAAGAGATGGTTCAAGCTGACTAAAGGCATTAATCGCTTCCTGGGAACCCTCTTTGATAAAGAGCCTCCCATTCCTACCTTGTTCATTATGGGGGACGAAGACCATATGTTTTTGCCATTCGTCCAGATGCGTGTGAAAAAAAGGCAATATGCACAGTTGAGTCTAGTCGCTGACTGCGGTCATGTCGTCAATGTCGATCAGCCGGAAGAATTTAACCGAATCTCCATCGGGTTTATTCAAAAGCAGTCGACAATAGCACACAGAATGTATGCACTGAATCCAGCCTAGCTTCGTAAGATAAGAGCCGCAGAGGGTGCTTCTGGGGTTCTTTGTTTTTTCTGCGGGTTGCGATTGGTGATGAAAAATGTTCCAATGTAGGAGTAGAAAAGGGGAATAATTACATTCGTAGACAGGAGGGAATCACATGTCAATTCAAAATGAACATGATTTGATCTGTTTGAAGCGGATCGGTAGTATTGTCGCTGAAGCAAGAGAGGCGATGATAAAAGCAGTGCGGGCAGGCGTGACAACAAAAGAACTCGACCGGATTGGCGGAGAGATCTTGGCAAAATACGGCGCGCGTTCTGCACCGAATATCACGTATGATTTTCCAGGGAATACGTGCATCAGTGTCAATCACATTGTTGCCCACGGCATTCCTGATGATACAGTCTTGAAAAATGGCGATATCATCAATATTGATGTCTCGGCGGAGCTGGATGGATATTTTGCCGATACAGGTGCTTCCATCGTGGTAGGGGAAGGTGAGCCCGAGAAACAATCCTTATGCGAATGCGCCGAGGAGTCGCTGTACAAGGCATTGGATGCGGCAAAGGCGGGATCGAAGCTTAGCCAGATTGGTCGCATTGTTCATCAGGAGGCCAGGAAAAAAGGCTTTACAGTGGTCAAAAACCTTACGGGTCATGGCATCGGCAAAAGCTTGCATGAAGAGCCTGCTTACATTTTGAATTACTATGACAAAAAGGACAGACGCTTGCTCACAGAAGGTCTCGTATTGGCCATTGAAACATTCATTTCAACGGGGACGGAATATGTGGACGATGGCAGGGATGGTTGGGCGCTCATTACGCCTGATAAGAGTTACGTAGCTCAATACGAGCACACCATCGTTGTGACGAAAGGGAAGCCAATTATTTTAACGGCTTGATTGCAGGGAGACCTCAGATGGATGAGGTCTTTTTTTGTAAAGAAAAACTTGCAGAATACCCAATGATTGTATATTCTTTATATAGGAATATATGTTCGCATTTCGTAGAGGAGGCTTCTTTCCATGAATCGGTGCGGCTGGGTGAATCAGGACCCTATTTATATGGATTATCACGATCACGAGTGGGGAGTTCCTGTCTATGAGGATCGGTTGCTCTTTGAATATTTGAATTTGGAAGGCGCACAGGCCGGACTGAGCTGGTACACGATCCTGAAGAAGCGGGAAAATTATCGAAGAGCGTTTGATAACTTTGAAGCGGAGAAAATCGTTCAATACGATGAAGCCAAAATTGAGCAATTGCTGACAGACGAAGGCATCGTTCGAAACAGGCTGAAGATTCGCGGCGTCGTGAAGAACGCCCACGCGTATTTGCGGGTTGTGGAGGAGTTTGGGTCCTTTAGCAGCTATCTTTGGTCGTTTGTAGGCGGAAAGCCGATCCATAATCATTTTCAGGAAATGAAGGATGTGCCTGCTTCTACCGAAATCAGCGACAAGATGAGCAAGGACCTGAAAAAGCGAGGTTTTACGTTTGTCGGTTCAACCATTTGCTACGCCTTTATGCAAGCAGTCGGCATGGTCAATGATCACGTAGCGACATGTGATCTCTATCAAAAAAACTAGGACGAGCTTACGGGGAGGGGAGAATGGCATGAACGAAAATGATCTCTTAATCTTAAACTTTGAGGAAGTAAGACGTAGAAGCATCAAGGTGTGGAAGGCAATCCCTACAGAAATGCTGAACTGGAAGCCTGACGATAAAGCGTTCACGTGCGGAGAAATGATTCGCCATGTCATCGAGGGTGAGTTTTTGTATCACCAGATTTTGATCCAACGGGGAAGCGCCGCCTTGTCTGACATCCCCAATCCGTATGAAACCAAAGAGTTTTCGAGCGTAGAAGAAGACTTGGCCTTTGCGAAACCGTATCGAGAAGAGTTTCTCCGCTTCGTCAGAGGGCTGTCCAAGAGTGACTTGGAGAGTGTCCGCATCGATCGATCCGATGTAGGCTATGTCCGCACACTTGGAGACATGCTGCTGCGAATCGCTTATCATGAGTCGGTACATACCGGTCAACTGCTTGATTATATGAGAACGATGGGTGTTGAACGTCCGAATATTTGGGATTAAGAGAGTGCGAAAGATAGAAAAGCAAGCAAGTTCTTCTGCTATGGATGCGAGAGGGGCTTGCTTTTTTATTTTTATAAGATATTTCAAGCGTGATGGGCAGATAAAACCAAAAAGTATGAGAATTATGTACTTTTATAGAGTGGGAACATCAGTTATATAAGGATAATTTCATACTTCTACACAAGCACGATCTCCACTCGGGAACGTGCTTTTTTGATGTCTTCTTCTGAAAATTATGCAGTGGATCAACCTGGAAAATCATCTCCAAAAATCTGGTAGAAAGAACTTGAACTTATTACATCAGTATGAGATACTTGTACTACAAGAGAACGAATGTTCCTATTTTCGGATGAAAAAGACAGAAGGTGAAGCAAGTGACAGATGAGCAGTTGAAAGAGCATTGCAGAAAAGTGCTCAAGAGGATTGCTTGGCGATTGCAGTACGCCGCCAAGAAGCGTTTGTACAGGGAGACGGTGATCAAAGAGGAGATGCGGGGAACGGAAGCGATCGAGGACAATCTGTCGGATCTGTATGTTCAGGAGGTGTTGATGCAACTCCCAGAAAAAGCCCGGATTATTATCAAGCAGGTCGTCCTACAAGGAATGACAGAAGAACAGGTAGCCAAAAAACTGAATATGACCAGACAAGGAGTGAGTAAATGCAAAAACAAATATTTGCGCCAATTGGCCGAGAAGCTGACTCGTTCAGCCTGACCCTCCAAAAAGCACAGTCAGGAGATAATCGGGCTGTACTGACGATCCTCGACTTTCTGCTTCCTGACATGGAGTACCTCGCTTCCTTTATCAAACTACCTCGCGAAGAGAGCATGCAAGAAATGAAAACCGCGATGCTCGAAGCGATCCGCAGTGGAGAAGTGATGCTATGATGACGATTGATTACGTTCAGGTTCTCGCGGTTGTCGTGTGCTTCCTTGCTTTAATCGTCACGTTTAAGCAGGTGGATTTGCAGATTCGGATTAATAATCTGTTCAATCTGCAATTAAAGGCAAACAAAGAGAAAAAGAAAGAGCAACTGGAACAAAAAAAGGAGACTCCGACTGACGATCGGAATCCCCGTTGAATGCTTGGGGCAAAGAATACAACTGGTGAGTATCCTCTTTGCCCCCTTTCATTATACAAGAAAATGACGATGCAAAGGAGATACGTACGAAATGATAGAAGCAGCATTAATCGGAGCAGCTGTTTTATTGGTCGGAGTCATTATCGGACAGATTGGTTTGTCTCAAAGATTAAGAAAAGACGCAAGAGTCAACGAAAACCGATAAGCAATCATACGGACTTCATATATATGACCGAGGGGGAATAGTGCCTTGATCAGCAAAGATATTTTCATGGAAGCAGTATGCGAGGTTTGTCCGGCAACGTGCTGGGGAAAGAAATCACATTGTCAGGTTCATGATAAGCACGTAGGAAAAATCGATTCTTGCCCGGAGTGGGACAAGTACATGCGGGATCAAGAGGCAAAAGGGCAGCAAAAGACAGTATCCGCTAGAAAAGAAGGCTTCGTCCGGCTGAGTGAGCAAGCACCCATTGTAGATTTTCTACAGAAAGCCGAGGAAGAAATCCGCGACTATAATTACATGCAAATCGAGATCGTTCGTATCCAGCGTTTTTTGCGCGAGGCGGGGGAAGGAATGGTCTCTCAGTATGGATTGGATGCAGGCATGCCAAAAGGAAAGGGCACCACGGGAGATAAGACGCACGCGGAGGTTGTACGCCGGGAGCGAAAGTGGAAAAGGCTGCAAAATTTGCAGGATAAAATTGAGCGGATCAATAAAGCGGTAGAGACGATTCCGGGGGAGCAGGAACGCTTGGTGGTCGAGGCTTTGCTGGATGGCGACAAGAACAATCTGATTGCCAAAGAAATCGGTGTGTCCCGTCAGCGGTATTATGAAATCAAGCGCAGTGCGGTGATGAAGATGGCATGGGCGATGTATGGTGATCAGGCTCAGCAGACCGGATGATGATTTAATAGATGAGAAGCTGTCTGGAAGATGACAGCTTCTTTTCATTTTCACAAGTATGATTGAGGTTGACAAAGGTTGACACTTCCTGACACATCGGGTCATTTTCCCGGTTTTTCCTCCGAATCAGTTATACTTGAGTCAAGCGAAACAAGTAAGAGAGATACGAGCCATCCGAAGAAGCTATCGGGTGGCTTTTTATGTACGCCGACGGCTCAAATGCCCGGCGAGCGGGGAAAATGGCGATGGCGCCACACGATGTTGCGAGTTCAAAGCTACAGGCTACTCGCTCCCTGCTCGGCGGGTATTTGCCGTGGATGCCTTGCCAAATGAAGTGAAATAGTGGGGGGAAGAGTCATGTGACGAAGACAGAAGAGAATACCGCAAGTATGGGAGGTGGAAGCTGGATGGATCGTGAGCTAGCCGTTCTCATTGAACTGGTGAAGGAAGCGTACCCAGAGCTGGCTACTGTTGTAAATGTGGACGACTGGATGGCGCAGCGATTTCAGCCGCCTATCGCGTTTCTTTTGACGCAAGGGGTCCGTGAAGAAGGAAGAAGCCTCACTTCCTATCAGGTTGTCTCAGAAGCAGCCATCGTCCTCCACTATCCAAGGGTAGCAGGCGTCTACCAGCCGCTTTCAGCTGAGCCGCTGCGTGAGCTTCTTCGCCAAAATCAATTTAGCTATCAAGGCAAATCGTCTGGATTGTCCATCGAGATCGACAGCTCCACCTTGCGTATTTGGCGGGATAAAAAGGACCGGACGGAGATCGCGTTCCAGTTCACCTACAACGTGGCGGTGCAGAGAGCAGCCACAGAAAAAATCAACGAATTTGATGTAGAGGGGGTCCGATCATAGTGGCACGAAAAGAACAACAAGCACAGGCCCCAGAGCTTGTGCAAACCAAACAAGCGTGGATCAAGAGCGCCGCTTATCTTGGAGCCGAACGGTTCGAGGTAGCAGGTGCTCTTTTTTCTGAAGCAGATGATCAACTACTGGCAGAAGGACAAGTGAAGAGCCGACTGACCAAATACAAAGGCGGGGTGTAAGCATGACCATTCAACGTGAACGTCCGGGTGTAACGGTCGAACTGATCGCAAAAGCAAAAGAACGTGTAGTACCGAAGAGCGGTGTCGTACTGGTTCCGTATCAAGCAGAGTGGGGCGCGTCAGATGAGCTCGTCAAGCTGGGGAGCTTTGAGGAGCGACTTGCTCACACATTTGGCAAGGTCGATACCGTGGAGCTGGCAGCAGAAGGCGGCGCGACGATTCTCGCGTACCGCATGACGAATGGCACAGCCACAAAAGCAGCGTATGAGCAAGCGGATGCAATCAGAGTCGAGGCTCTGTATCCGGGCTTGGTAGGTAACGAGCTGAAGGTTACGATTACTGCCTCGACGTCCGAGCCAGGCAAGAAGGAACTCCAGGTAACAGGCCCGCTGCAAACCGAGAAGTTTTCGTTTGCGGATGCGAATGAGTTGGCAGCGAAAACGAGCCAATCCAACTATGTGCGTGTGAAAAAACTGGGCGAGACTGCCGTTACAATCGTGCCAGAAACAGCGCTGACAGGAGCGAAAAGTGGCACAGTAGCGCTTACCGCAGCTGACTCAACTAAGCTGTTCATGGCTGTGTCCGGTGCTGATTTTGACACGATGTATCTGCCTTTTGACGATGCGGCTGTACAAGCGGCAGCGAAGCAACTCATGAGCGATCGTCGTACACAAAACAAGAAGCTCAGTACACTGGTAATCGGCGGCAAAGCGGCGGACGACGAGAACATGGCGAAGCACATCGAGCGGTCTGTGGCGCAAAATGCCCGTTTTGTCGTGAACAGTGCTATCGCTGGTCAACACAACAACGGGAAAGTATACGGTAGTCTGGAGTGGGCAGCATGGGTGGCGGGTATGATCGCCGCGACACCTGCGCATGAATCGCTGACGGCTGTCGTCGTTCCATTGAAAAAAGCGCTCAAGGATTGGGGCCACACCGATATTTTGAGTGCGCTCGGCTCCGGTACGCTGATCGCAACCCGCGACGGGGATGTGTACATCATCGAGAGCGCCGTCAATACGCTGGCGGTGCTTGGTACGCATGAGCGCGAGGACTACGGCAAAATCCGTGTGAGCATGACGCTGGATCAGATCGTCAACGACATCAGTCAAGTCGGCAAGAAATACAAAGGCAAGCTCGGCAACAACGATTTGGGCGGCGCGGTGTTTGTCTCTGCCGTCAACGCGTACATGACCGTTCGCGAGCAGCAGGGCGCGATTGATACGGGCTGGACATTTACGGATAAGAAGAACGGCATCGGGGATCGCCGTGGCTTCCTCTTGTCTGCGAAGCCGCTTGATGCCATCGAATACTTTGACATTGACTGGGAGGTGCTGTAATTGGCTATTGCACGCGATATTAAACTAAAGAACTGCCAAATTTACGATGAAAACGGGGACCCGATCTTCGGTACCCTGGAAGGAAAAATGGTGCTCAAGGTAGAGTACGGCGACACGAATCGCCTGCAAAAAGGAAAAATCCAGACCGTCAACGACTGGCATGTAGAAGTGACATTGAAAATTACCGCAACCAACGCTGCGTTGAAATACTACTGCGTCGATCAATTGACGCAAGGCAAAACCCCAGTCCTCCCATTCCTGATCGGCGAGACGCTGGACAAGGAAGCGGGCAACTCCGAACGCGTCCGCATTTCCAATATTGTGCTGAACCCAGACGAAATTACGCTGTGGGAAGCCAAAGCAGACGGCAACGATCACGCGACCTACGACCTGAAAGGGATGTCCATCGAAAAGCCGGACTACCTCGATGAATTGCCAACCTACACGGAATAGGAGAGTTTAATCCACATGAACAAAAACAAACTCGAGAAATTTTTGGCCAAGGCTAATGAACAAGCTCCGCGAAAAGAAATTACCGTAACCATCGACGGTGACGAGTGGAAGGTTCGCCAACTGAATTTGTCCGAGCTGCGCGATTGCGAACGCATGGCTGACAAAGGCGAGAAAACCGACTGGTTCCTGTACAACGATGCACGTCTGGTGAAAGCCACCGAGCACGATTTCCCTTGGAATCAGGAAGAGCTCAAGAAAGCGTATAAGGTCGGCACCAAGTACGAGCTCGTCGAGAAAATTTTCCGCGACAATCCAGAAGGCTACACCAAGCTGCTCAATGCGGTCCGTGAAGTCAATGCAACCCAGACGGAAGAAGAAGCCATTGAAGAAGCAAAAAACTAATCCGATCTGACGGTGAGGCCTGGCATATTTGCCGCGCTTTTCTAAAAGGCCGAGGCCGCCCGTCGGATCTACTCGAGTACGAAGTCGATTTGTACAAGCAGAAGCTGTTTATTTTTGCTTGTCAGATGATTGAGGCGGAGGATGAGGAAAGAGCTGGGGGGTAGGTCTCCCGGCTTTTTTCGGGTTCTGCTGGGGGAGAGAGAGACATCAGGGGAGGACAGGGGGTGAAAGAATGGCAACTGAAAAAGCGAAATTAAAAGCAGCTCGTCAGGAAATGACCAATATGGTCAAGGAGACCGAAAAGCTCACGAAGGCCATGGGCGAAACCAGTAAAGAGATGCAAAAGATGGCGAGAGAGTTCTCGGATGGTATGTCGCAGATGCAGCAGGACATGCGGAAGCTACGTGAGGAAACACAGAAACTGGACAAGGTGACAGCGAAGCCAAAGATTGAGTTCAAGGACATGATGAGCAAGCTGGGCGAAGTGAAAAAGGAACTTGTCGGGCTTAGCGGTTTGGTTACTGGGGTAGCCCTGGGAGCTAGTATGGCGTCAGTAACAGATGAAGCGAAGCTAGTCGCTAGAGAGCGTGCGTTGTATGCTGCCAGCGGGAAATCCGAAAATGAAATCAGGGAATTTGAAGAGACTGCAAAACAAATGACCAACCTCAATCCATACTTGAGCCTTTCAAAGGCAATGGATCTTATTTCCAAAGGTGAGCTGGCCAATGCTGACAATGGTGCACAATACGCCAAGCAAGCAGCACTGCTAAATGTTACGACCAAATTTGCTCCAGAGGACACCGTGAAGATGATGGCCGCGATGGGGGCATCTACTCAAACACAAGATGCAACAAAATTGGCGAATGCACTTCAGCATATGAGCAATAATGGTGGGGCGAATGTCAACCTCAAGTTCGTAGAGGCGATGGCGGAACTAAATGCTCAAAAAGGCAATTTCCTCAAAACACCTGAACAAATGGCGACTAGTTTTGAGGCCATGGGGAAGGTTTTGAATGATACAAAGTCATTTAGTATTCTGCGTGAAGGGGCATTGAAACAGTTAACCGCTAACGGTGCATTGACTAGCCAGTTCCAGAGCGAATATGTAAACCAAGGTATGAGCGCGGAAGAAGCAAAGACCAGAGCGGAGGAAGAAGCGAAAAGGCTAACAACAGCTCTATCGACTGGAGATAAAGACGCTCAGAACATTGCCTTGGCAAAGGTACTTATGTCCACATCTTTGATGAAGAACGATCCGAAAAATCCAACTAAACAACAAGATATAATGACGGCTTTAGTAGGTAGTGGCGGGGTGCAATTATCGTCCAGCTTGGAAGAAATAAAGAAAATTGCTACAGGTGCGACTGGTTCGAAGGTGAATGAATCCGAGGCGCAGTTGGCTTATGATGCCGCTGTCAATAAGAATGAGTTCATGAAGATGATGCAAGCGCAAAACACAGCGAAAAATGCAGCAATGGAAGCTGTCACGCAGATTGCTAGTGATTTATCGGGAGTAGCTGTAACGATTTCGGATGTGACTGCGGGGTTCTTTAACTGGTTTAACACTTGGTCCCCAGAGGCAAGACTCGCTGCCGTTTATGTAGGCGGTGCTTTTGCAGCATTTTCTACGCTTGGTGTCATGCTTGCCAGTACAATTACGTCCATGAAAGGTCTGTTGACCACAACACGAGATTTTTTTGGCAGAAAAAAAGAGAAATCTGCTTCTAACGAGAACTCATCGCTTGCCCCTAATAAAGGAAATTTGGGGGCAGGTGGGGACAAAGGCTACTGCTGTTGTTGTGATGGCAAGACAAAAAGGAGACCTTCTTTTAAATATAAATCTAAGAAAAAAGGTGCTTCAAGTAGCTCCCAAGGAGGCAATAAGCCTAGTTCGGATACTGGGGGTGCACCGAGAGAAGGGACCAAAGCTAACGGCAAGCGCCGAAACGCTTCCCCATCTGCTTCTACAGCAGGGCACACACCAGATACTGTTATGGGTGGTTCCCAACGAGAAACCGCCAAAACAGCAGAACAAAGCAAGAACAGCGCCCCAGCTACGTCCCCGGCAGGTAACCAAGCTGGACCAGATAGTGGCGGCAATCATGTAGAGGCAGCTGTCCGCAAGGGCGCCTGGAAAAGCATGTTCAAAGGTGGACTCAGAAGGATACCTCTTCTTGGGAATTTACTGGGTGTTAAAGAAATTGCAGAATCAAAGAACAAGCTGGATACTGCAGCAAAAGTGGGAGCAGAGTCACTTGGTGGCTGGGGCGGAGCTGTAGCGGGAGCGGCCACTGGAGCAGCGATTGGTTCAATTTTACCTGGCGTTGGTACTGCAATCGGCGGTATTGTTGGCGGGTTTATTGGAGGTATGGGAGGATCGTTTGCGGGCGGTGCCCTATACGATGGAGTCAAGTCGTGGTGGCAGGACAAGCCTTCTTCAGAGTCTGCGACTATTCAACCAACAAATCAAGCGGGACCTCCTGTTCCAAATCAATCGCCAGTTAGCAATTTGCAAGAAAAAATCCAACCTGTTGCGATTACAATTCCGCAAATTTCTATACCTTTACACATTCAAGGCGTACTACAGGATATCCCGACCATGCTGAATATGCTTAGTGACCCGTCTGTCGCCCAACGAATCAAAGACATCATCGAGCGCTCCCTGCTGGATGCACTAGAGACGAGGGGAGGGGTAACGACATGATCCGCCTTCAAGGCAAATACAGGCTGACATTTCCTGTCACACCTGCGGAAATCCAGTTTCGCGGCTATGGCAACGACATCGAAAGCACGACATCGATTACATTATTGTCCGGCAACCGCATCTCTTCCAGACGCCCAAAGTCTATCTCCTTTGACTTCATCTTACCCGGAGACAGTACGGCTCCCTATGTCGAGGTACAGGGCTATCAAGGGCCCAGACAGTGGCTTGCTGGATTGGACCGCTTAACGGGCTCGGAAGCACTTTTGACTATAGACGAGCTTGATCTGGCGTGGAATGTGCTCATCGGGCCATGTGACGGAAAATTCCAAGGAAAAAACGTCGATTTTCACGGCTCGATTGAGCTGCCGCTGTTTGTCAAAGACGAATTCATTACGTGGAGCAATCAGACGCAGCTTTTATCCCCCGGGGCGGTCATTACGAAACAGCAGCCAGCTCGCCCGAACACGAGTGGGAAGGTAGCCAAGAAGACGAAGAAGCAGCAAGCGGCTCCACGGATAGACAGCAAAAAGTTGGAAGATAGGAAAAGAGAGATTCACGAAAAGCTAGAAAGAGAAAACAGAATGTAACGGAGGGCAGACGAAATGAAAGTCATTTACGGAAAAGAACAGACCCGCTATGACCTGACCCCAGCCGTTACCGAGCTCTCCTGGTCCTCGGCCAGGGGACAAATTGCTCAAAACTGTGATGTGAGAATCAAGGAAGGCCCGCCGTTGCAATCGGCGGGTTTTTTGATGCTCTTTGCAGGTGCAGAGCTAAAAGAATCCCAGCAGCTTTTCCATGGCCCGCTCGTTCGTTTTGACCGGGATGATCGGACAGGCGATCTATCCGCAACAGCATACGAGTTGGGCTGGTATTTGCAAAAAAACGAAATTTCCAGACTCAAGCTGGACGGGGATGCAGGGACAGAGCTTGCACGAATTATCAAGTCGGCAGGTATCAATTTTAGCTGCCCGGCGTTCGGCTTTACGGTCAAAGAGAGAATCTCATCACAATCATACACGTCTCTCTTTACATCACTGACAGAGCAAGCCTATGAAAAGACGGGCATCCGCTATTTCGTGCAATACCAGCGCGATAAGCTGACGGTACTGCCCGAGGGGAAAAACAGTATTATCCCGATGTTCAAGGCTAGTTTACTCGCAAGTAGCTCGACAGGAGAGAGTATCGAGGATGTATACACCGTTGTAACAGTAGAGCGCTACCGGGATGATCGGGTCGTGAGCAGTTCAACGAAATCTAACGATAGTCTGGTCAAACAAATCGGTCGCATGCAAAAAGTCATCGACGCTGGCGAGGACAAAAACGTAGCTGGATTGGCAGCCAAGCAGCTTGCAGAGTTGTCCAAAATCCCCAAGACACGCTCCATTTCGGTCAGGCACGAGGATGAGAATGCGGCGAGGCTACGTGCGGGCTGGCTCATCAAAATCATGGAAAAAGACAATAAAACAATCACAGATTGGATCGTCACTAACTGCCAAGCGCGTTGGCAGGGCGGTCAATACACAATGGATCTCCAATTGGAAAGGAGGACGTAAGGGATGCATTCCGTTATTGCAAAACTGAGAGGGCATGCGCAGGATGGCATCGAGAATACGCAAGGGGAGTTTGGCAAGCTTTTGTCGCTGTCCCCTTTGTCAGTAAAGCTCGACGAGGACCCGACACCTTTGGAGCCGTATGAGCTGTCTGTACTACATTCTGCCCGATTGTTGCCGGAAGATGTGGGTAAAAAAGTAGCTCTGTTGCGTTGCAACAACGAACAATACCTCCTGCTTGGGGTGGTGGAATGATGTTTCCACAATTGCTAGGGACTGAAGAGATATTAGCGGAAGGAACCGAAGTACCGATTCCATGGACATATCGGTTTGATTGGGAAACGAAGCAGCTGAGGCAGGGACCAGACGGAAGATATTTGCGCACCAAGACGTACGTGGAGTACTTGGAGGAGACCGTGAAAAAGATCCTCCATACACGGCGGTTCCGCTATGCGATTTACTCGGAAAGGTATGGTGTAGATTTTTTGTCCGATAAAGGGCGAATGCGGTCTGCGCTGTCCTTGTCCGTGATGCAGGCACAGGTGCAAGAAGCGTTGGAAGCGCACAGTGAGATTGAACGTGCAGAGGTGCTCGATATCCGTTTTGAGGGGAATCGGGTTATTTTGCATGTGGAGATTGCTGGGATGCGTGGATCGACGAGAATGGAGGTGGATGCATGGAAACGTTAGAAAAACCGGAGATGCCGATTCTTCGGGAGACCCCTGACCAGATTTATCAGCGAATAGCTAATCGTATGGCGGTCATTGCCAAAGAGCGTGGTGAAACTCCACCTGCCACAGAAGAAGGTGAACTGTTTTACGATTTGCTTTATCCATTAGCGGAAGAGATCAGTGAACAGCAACAGTTATTTGAATATGGCTTTTTACAGCGATTTTTGCCATGGGCCGAAGGGGAGTATCTTGACGCAAATGGAGTTTTCTTCGGGCTCTTGAGACATAAAGATGAAGTTGACGCTTCGTATAAACAACGTTTAATCGACAGAGCCCGTACAGAAGAAGGAGACGGGAGGCGTGCGGATTACGAGCGCTGGGCACGGAACATTGATGGTGTTGGAGGTGCTATTGCTGTTGAGAAAACACGGCACGACAATTCGATTGATGTGTACATCACGGACCTGAGCGGTCAGGCAGCCACACCAGAGTTGGTTCAGCAAGTACGAACGAAACTAGAAAACAATCGGAAGGCGTTGCACGATCTAAAAGTCTTTCCTGCGAATGTGTTCCCTATCACTATTTCTGTACGCCTTGTTGTACGACCAGAAGTGGAGGTTTCGAAAGTGAAAGAGCAAATCACTACACAAATCAAAGCTTATCTTAAAGGGCGTTCTCTTATTGTGTATCAACAGTTAGGGGCACTTTTTTTCGTGGATGGTGTGAGTGATTTCACTGAATATACGTTAAATGGTGAGAAAGCAAACCTAACCGTACCATCTGATTCTGTCTCTACACTGTCCTTGGTGGTAACCATATGATCCCAGAAAGATATCGAAGCATGTTACCGCAGCAGTGGCATGAGAATAAAGTCGCTGAACTTCATTTTGAGGGTGCAATGAGCGCTGTAGTCGCTCATTCTCAAAAGCGTTCAGACGTTGAGCAACAGTTTTTACCCTTGACAGCAACCTGGGGATTAGATGTATGGGATTGGATTTATTTCGGGAACAAGCAACTAATGCCATTTGACGATCGGAGAAAGAACATCCAAAGGAAACACTGGGGAAGACTCCCATTTACAATGCCAATACTTCGATCATTAGGACAAACAGCCGGTGACTTAATTTCCGTCACAGAGGACTATTCGAAAAAAGAAATTGAATTTGAATTCTCTCTTCAGTTACCTGTCGATTTGATCATGCTTCACGAAATGTTTGAACAGATGCGCCCTGTTCATGTTAACAGAGAGAGAATCGTCATAAGACGAAGTGGAGGTCTCGAGTTCAAACTGGGAACCTATCAGACTTACGAGAGTATCGCTCCAGATTGTGGGGCTTTTTATGCGGGAGGTGAGAACGGTTTATGTTAACAGATTACGCACTCAAGCAACAAACGAATGCCTTGGAATCGATTTTCCATCAAGCAGAGGTCGAAATCGATGGTAATTTGTTTCCTGCCACACTAGAAAAGACACGTCAGGGTCCGAGTAAAATAACGATTCTCGTTCGGATTCAGGCAAAACAAGCGGGTCTTATCACGAAGCGTATAGTAAAGGATCTTAAAGGCGAGGTGGTTTGGCAGGACAACGTGAATATAACAAAACCGGAAAGAGAAATAGCAATCAGCATTCCCATAGAAGTGAACTGGAAAGTAGGTGGATAGAGTGGTTTACAACAAACAGCAGCATGTTAATCGATTGGTTGATCGTCCAAACACATACACGATTACACAAAACACGGATGGTACAGCCAAGATACTACCCGCCTGGAATCAAATAGCAGGTACTCCAGTAGATGAGGTTCGGCTAAACCACATGGAGGACGGTATCGAAAGTGCTCATAAGAGTTTGGATGAGAAAGTAAATACTATTCGACCTATTTTTTATGGGCATCCATCTATTAAAGCATTTGCACCTGATGACCATGTGTTTTTGCAATTTTATCCGGACAAAGACAATCCATCAAAGAGAGAGGCTCATATAGGTTTTCCAAATAACTCAACAATTGATTTCACACTGGCAAATGAAAAGGTTGATGGCGGCATTAATCTCTTAACCAATGGTGCTGGCAAGGTCTTGATTAACAATCACCAAGTATTTCATCAAGGTAATCCGGAGATTCAAAACAATCCAAACCTATTGAAAAACTCTACAGGTCGTTTTGGACTTTTAGGTTGGTCTGATCAAAGCGGGAAAAAGATTTCTGTGGTTAAAGGAAGCAAGGGGGAAGGGGAGTATTTCGCAGCGGGAGTTGGCGCCGCTGCTAACGAGCGTCCCTATTTGAGCAGCGACTTTATTGATTTGAAGGAAAATACCCCGATTTCATTGTCAGGAGAAATGCAGACAATCGGCATAACTTCTGGATCAATATATTTAGAAGTACAGTTTTACAAGGCCGATGGCACACTTATTAACAGTAAAAATGTAACAGCGCAAAACAGTAAAGAATGGTCGTTCTATTTTTTAACAGTAACAACGCCGTCACTTACTGCTAAGGTAAAAGTACTTATGGCTATTAACCCAAGCACAACACTTACAAATGCTGCATGGCGCAAAATCAAGCTAGAAGCAGGAGCAAAACCGACGCCATATAGTGCAGAGGGTGATCTTGGATTCGTCTTGGCTCCAGAAGTGAACCTCACGAATGGAACGAAAATCTCGGAAACCGTAAATCAACGTACGGCGCTGTATGCCCATTCAAATAGACTTGATGTCTTATCACAAAATGGGTCGAATCTGATCCTATCAGCTAACGCAGGAGATCGCTCGCTCAAATTCCTGAATAGCGAAGTAATGAGAGCAGATAACATGGCGGCGCATTTGGCTACTGATTCCGTACATGGGTATATGAGTAGCGCCGATAAGAAGAAACTAGATACTATTGCATCGTATGCGAAATATTTTCACAACTCAATTCAATGGGATCTGACACCGAAAAACGGATGGTCTACTGCCAATACAAATGAACCGGCGAGCGCTGGGTTGATCGCGGGCAATGAAGACACTTCTGGACTTGTTATATTGATGGGCGAGCTTACTATAGCCAGTACGCCTCAACAAGGAAGTCTTATGGCTACTCTGATGCTTATGCACCGTCCTAGTTACTTTACGGAAGTGCCCGTTCTAATTACTTCATTGAGCCCGAAGGAAAAAATGTACCAAGGGCTTATATTTATCGACCATTACACTGGTGACATACAATTGACTTATAACGCAAATAATCCTCCACCACTAGGTGGGATAAGGGTTATCTTTACTGGTGCAAGCTTCCGAGCCAAAAAAACATAACGAGGAGAGATAAATCGTATGTCTCAAATCCAAGCATACAGGATCGATGTAAATGGTTTTTTCGTAGAACCAGTATTGATCGGTGCAGATTTACCACCTGAACAAATTCCGGAAGACATTGTGAAAGAAAGACCGACTGACGGACTCTTTAAAGCAAAATGGACAGGGGAGCAGTGGGAAGAGGGTCTAACTAATCAAGAAATAGGTAAGATCAAGAACTGGCAGCGACCACAATCTGAGTCAGAAATCATAGGCCAACAATTAGTAGAAAAGGAGTTGCAAATTCTGCAACTAAAGAACGAAAACAAGGTTCTCGGGCAATCCATCGTTAACCTTGAACTAAGACTATCCCAAGGAGGCTTGTAGCATGAAAGACTATCAAAAATGGCAGTATTACTATACACGTGGTTGGGCAAGCGATGATCAGCTCAAACAGGTGGTGTCCTTCGGCAAGATCACTGTAGAAGAGTTTAAAACAATCACTGGACAATCATACAAGGCTTAAGCACTCTTTTTTACGTGAAAGGGTGCTTTTTCTTTGTTATGACACTCTTGTTCACGAAATTAATAAAAGGCTTCGTTTTAAGCGAGGCCTTTTTTGTTATTTTAGCAAAAGGAGGAGACACACCATGAAACCCCTACACAGCCTAGAAAGCATCGCAACCCCAGCAAACGCCTGGGCGACCACAGTAGGTGCAATCGTGTCGCCCGCCTTTCACTATCTATACGGCACCAACCGCCAAGACATCCTCATCGTCCTCTTCTTCATGATCGTCCTCGACTGGATCACAGGCATCTCCGCCGCCAAAAAAGACCAATCCTACTCCTCCGACTACGGCCTGTCCCGAATCCCCCGCACCTTATTCCTCATGGCCCTACCAGCCGTAGCCAATCTCCTGGACCGCGTCATGGGCACCCCGGGCTTCTTGTTCTACGGCGTCACCTTCGGCCTCATCTACCACACCTGGACAAGCCTGACCGCCAATGCCCACCGCGCAGGCTGGCCAATGCCCAAATCCATCGAGAGATTAGTCAGCGCCGAAATTAAGGCAAAGGCAGAGCGTGCCAAACGAAAGGAGTCCTAGTAAACGATGAATATCACCGAGATGCTTTTGACCAACGTAAATTCCCGCCCCAAAAAGAAGATCGTCCCAAAAGGAGTCGTCATCCACTGGACGGCCAACGAACGCAGCGGCGCAAATGCCGTGGCAAACCGAAACTACTTCAACAAACCAACGACAGTAGCTAGTGCTCATTACATCGTGGACGACAAGCAAATCATTCGCTGTCTACCCGAGGACGAGATGGGCTACCACGTCGGGGCGCAGACTTATTCACAGGCCGCCTTGACCAAATTGAGCAACTACCCGAACAACTGCACGATTGGGATTGAAATGTGCGTCAATGCAGATGGAAGCTTTGCGAAAATGTACGAGCAAACAGTGGCACTGACCGCGGATATCTTGAAGCGACATGGCTGGGGAGTCGAGCACCTGTGGCGTCATTACGACATTACGGGGAAAAACTGCCCGGCCTTTTTTGTCGTCAATACGACCGCGCAAACCTATACGGGAATGCCAGCGAAGGACGCATGGGCAAAGTTTCAACAGGATGTCCACAGGTTTCTCACAGCTTATCCACAAAAACCACAGCCTGATGTGGATAAGTGCGCAGTTGAACTGAAACTTACCTCCACAGGAAAACTAATCGATGATGTTTCCTATGTACCCATCCGAATGATTGCGGAGGCAGTGGGTGGAGCAGTGGAATGGGAGCCTTCCACGCAAAAAGTGACCGTGAACGGACAGGAAGTCTCCTATGTAAACGACCAGGGAACTGCTTTTGCGAAAACAAGAGAGCTTGCTGCCTTACTAGGACTGCAAGTGGAGTGGGACGAGCCGAGAAAAGCGGTCGTATTGAAGAAATAAAAGAAAAGCCGCAGATTCCGTCTGCGACTTTTTCCATACATACTGTTACCTAATCAAAATCTGAATAATATCCGCTGCACTCAAGACAGCGCTTGGCTTCGTCTCCTGCTCATTCAGGCGAATATGCCCGTCCTTGATCTTGCGGACAATCTGGCTGCGGCTCCAACCTTCTATCTGTTCGGACAGCAGTTTGTCGAGGCGGAAGCGGGCCTCTGCGCTCTCAATTCGAATCGTCACTTTCTGAACGCCCTTTTCCTGGTATTCATGCAAGGGGAGCATAGGGAGGAGGGGCGCGATCTCTTCACTGAACTCCGTATCCGGCACCTCCCGATGATCTGTAAAGGCTTTATAGATGGCGAGCTTTTCGTTCCACGTATGATTTTTTTCGCATTTATAGATAGCGAAGCGATAGATGTTTTTGCCGTTTGCGTTGTGGCGGCGGATGTTTGTATCGAAGAAGAGAACGGTTCGCCCACAATTGCTGCAATATCGCCGCACTGGCTGATTCTCATGATTTTCACGTAATACCCACGTATGCTCGATGGTATGCATGGTCCTTCACCTCGTCTAAAAAGTGAAAGGAACGCATCTTCTATTTGGATGTCCTGTAGGGCAGGCCTGTTTTTGAACACAAAAAAACGGAGATTCCCCATAGCGAACCTCCGTTAGGATATACACCTACAGATTTCGTTACGTTCCTTTGTAATGGGAAAAAAGGGCAGACTGCACCTGTGCGAAAAACCGTTTGTTTTCCGAAGGGCAAGCTATCCAGTTTTTTAGGCCATTACAAAGTAGTTGTTGGCATACGTAGTTACCGTACCTTTCCATCCAAATAGACGTGTCGCCAGCATACCATATAATAGGTTAATTTCCAAGGGGGATCGTATTGTTGATGACAGGAGGACGAGTGGTTTTCACGCGTAAAGGAGCGGAGCCATAGATTTGCTTCATCCAGGTTCGCGCTTCCGCAAAGTCACTCTCCCGATAGAGATGAAAAGCGGGATGGTGTGTATCCACAAAAAGGGACAAACCCAAAGCCTGCGCCCGGACGCAGAAATGACGGTCCTCTCCCCAGAAGCTCAGGTTTGAAATTTGCCTAAAGCTGACGCCAGCTTGCAGCGCTTTTCTGCGGATGAGGGTGCAGGCTCCCAAACCACCTACCTCATATACGCCGGGGACACGAAGTTGTCCGTAGAAAGCGTATTTCCGCAGGTACTGTTCTTCCAAGGAAATTTGTTCATGGCGTGCGCATTCGAATTGGGTGTATTCGTCTTTGAGCCACACCTGAGGGACGGGGACGGTATCTGGTGTCCAGCTCGTCCAGAAGATTTCAGATATGATCTCTTTGTCAGAGGCGAGCAAAACTTCCAAAGTGGCTGGCTGGAGAAGCAAATCCGAATCGATGAGGAAGAGGGCATCGTAATCTTGGTGTTTGGCGCGGGCGATCATTTCGTCTTTGAATCCAGCGACCTTCCATACGAGTGCTTCGCTCCAGTAATGGGCCCTCTCATCGCATGTGTAAGGATGGAGGTTGCTAGCAGCGGGGATAATGTCGACCTGGCCCGTGTGTTTGTCTGCAAAGTTTTGAAGGATATTGCTCGAATGCGGATCGTTATTGTCATCGACGAACAAATAATGCAACGTCAAGTTTGAGGTCGACAACCTTTCTAACGAAAACAAAAACATCCGGAGAACATCTGGTTTCTGACAAACTGGACTGCCAATTAGCACGCTTGTTTTCACGCTCATAGCACCACCTCTCGCTTTTTTCCGAAGTGCGAAGCATGTATGGAGCTCGCTGTGTAATCGTAGACAAGGGATTCATGTGTCTTGCCCATGCGCTCCATGCATCGTCCCAAAAAGTGAAAAGCGTAAAAGCTCCCCATTCCTTGCTCACTAAAATGCTCCCACTGATTGTCCCCGATCTCCAAGCAATACTCAAAAGCTTTTACCGCCTCGGCATACAGACCATGCTCCATCAGGAAAACGCCTTTGTAAAAATGAAGGTCTACGTAATTGGGGTAGATTTGAATAGCTCGTGCAATCCCCGGCCATGCTCCGCGCATGCTGCCATGCTGGAAAAGAATATCGAATTTCAGCTTGTAGCAAATGGACGGGGGAGGTTTTTGGGTGGTTAAAAAGCCTTTCATTGCTTGATTCACCAGTGTAAATGCATATTCAAATTGTTTGGCGCGAAAAAATTCGTTTGCGAGATGGTAATCGCACCACGGGTCTTGCTTGGATTTCTTTCTTTCATGACGTAAGAGCCTCAAGTTGCGCAAAGCTTTTTGTTTTCGTTGAACGGCATCGTCCATATATCCGAGATGGTGAATATGTACAGGTAGCAAAGGGATAGCGATATCTCTCGAAGCGGTGGTCGGCCATTGAAGAATTTCGTGTATGTCGCGCACAAATCGAAATCCTTTTTTGTTGCGAAATAAGCGGACTTGCCCGGATCGGTAGGCGGAGTGGCGCGAAGCTTGCTCCTTTTGCGAGCCAGTGTAATGGATCATTTTCATAAAAAAGGCGTCGCTTTTGCTGGCACTTATAGCTTGACGAAGCACCCCCGGCTTTTCTTCTTGTACGATTTCATCTGCATCCAGCCATAAAATCCACTCTCCCTTGGCAACCTCCAATCCGGCGTTTCTCGCTTTCGCAAAGCTGTTTTCCCAAGGAATCTCCAGAACTTTCGCCCCGTATTTCCGACAAATATCCTGTGTACCATCGGTTGATCCTGTATCGATAACAATGATCTCGTCTGCCACCATATGCACGCTGGACAGGCATGCTTCGATCTGGTCTGCTTCGTCTTTGACGATCATGCATAGGGAAAGGAGAGGCGGGCTCATTTGATGATCACCTTCTTTTCGGTGTTGTCAGAACATATTGTTACACCATATTCGTGCGGGGAGATGGTTATGAAAGTACGGATACATAAAGGGGGATGGAAGGAAATAGGATGTTGAGAAAATGATTTTCTGGGGAGGGGGCGATCTGCATGTTCACGGTTAGCTTGTGCATGATCGTTCGGGATGAGGAAGAATCACTCGGTCGATGCTTGTCGACGGTCTACGATTTGGTGGATGAAATTATCATTGTCGATACAGGGTCGATAGATCGGACCAAAGAAATTGCATTGACCTATGGTGCACAACTGTTTGATTTTACCTGGGTGGACGATTTTTCAGCAGCTCGTAACTTTGCTTTTGCGCAAGCCAAGATGACGTACATTTTTTGGCTGGATGCGGACGATGTGCTTTTGGAAGCGGATCGGGAACGTTTTGCAGCACTGAAGGCCTCGGACAATTTCGATTACGACAGTGTCTCGATGCCGTACCACTTAACGGTAGATGAACGAGGGAAGCCGGTTCACTATTTACGGAGAAATCGCCTCGTCAAAAGGAAGTGTAACTTTGTTTGGCATGGGGCAGTTCATGAGTATTTGGCTGTTGCGGGGGATATTCTGCACAGCGAAATCGCCATTACTCACCAAAAAAATAAGCCGTACACAGACCGGAATTTGCAAATTTATGTAAAGCGCAAGGAAAAAGGCGAGGTTTTTGAACCGCGTGACCAATTTTATTTTGCAAATGAACTGTTCGATCATGCGAGGTACGAAGAGGCGGCTGAGCAGTATCAGTTATTTTTGGACGGAGGCTTGGGCTGGATCGAGGATCAAATATGGGCGTGCCAGAAGCAGTCAGAGTGTTACGCTCACTTGAAACAGCCTGAAAAACAGGTCCAATCCTTGACCAGGACACTTGCGATTGACCTTCCGCGTGCGGAGATTTGCTGCAGGATGGGGGCTTTTTTTGTGGAAAAGCAGGATTTCCCAAAGGCCATTTACTGGTACCGGCAAGCGACATTATTGGAGCGGCCACAAGATTCCATGGGGAAGGTAGATGAATCAGCATGGACGTGGCTGCCTCATATACAGCTATGCTACTGCTACGATCGGATCGGGGATCAGCGAAAGGCTAAAATTCATCACGACATGGCAAAGCTATTTTACCCGACACATCCAAGTGTAGCGTACAACGAAGCTTATTTTGCAAGACTGGAGCAATTGGATTTGGTGGAACAATAGATGGCTATACTCCTTCTTGGTTGTCCGTATTGTATGGGGGAAGTTGTTATTTTGCTCGGGTCTTCTCTACAAAATAGAATCGATCCTCGTTGATTAAAGAAGGAGATTTTCCATCCGTTACTGGTAAGAGCTGCACGACAGTTTGTTGGAATCCCTTTTTAGATTAAGGGGGATGGCTTCTTTTTTGGAGGAAGAGGATGGATGAAAAATAAGACCCGATTACGGTTTGGTAATGCACTTCGATAACGATTACTCCTCGTATTGATTCCTCTAATGAATGAGCAACGATTTCCTTTCTCCTTCTATTTTCTCGTGGTTGTCTGGAAGCGCGATTTTTTCATTCCATACATTTTCAAATGATTGGGAAATCAGTATGCCATGGCTTCTTATGTAACAACTCATGAGGGAGGGGAAACATCCTTTTCAAAGAGGAGGAGAATCATGTCATTTCCAAATATACCGAATATCACCCCGACCATTCATATAGGGCGTGATGAAGCGCTCAATTTCATGTTGTCTTCTTTAGCTATGGAAGAGTTGGGACTTAGTCATATTTTAAATGCGGAAGCTGAAAAAATTCAGTATGCACTCGGGACAATTCCCGGGCTATCTGGACCAGGAGCCACCATTTCGGATTTGCTCGCGCTAAACAAGAGTGTGCGGGACATGCTCGAAGCAACGACAAAGCAAGACATGCTTTTGCAAAAGAAACTGGAGGCTGTGCTGGATGCTTCTAAACATCCGGTACGGAGGATTACTGGGCCAACAGGGCCAACTGGACCGACAGGAGCAACGGGAGCGACTGGGACGAGAGGAGCAACGGGAGCGACCGGAACAACTGGAACCATCGGAGTGACTGGAACATCTGGAGCAACCGGAGCAACAGGAGATACCGGAGCAACAGGAGAAACTGGAGTGACGGGTGCAACAGGAGAAACTGGAGCGACAGGAACAACCGGAGCAACCGGAGTGACTGGAGCAACTGGAGCAACTGGAGCAACCGGAGTAACTGGAGCAACTGGAGATACCGGAGCGACAGGAACAACCGGAGATACTGGAGTGACGGGTGCAACAGGAGAATCTGGAGCGACAGGAACAACAGGAACAACAGGAACAACAGGAGCTACCGGAGTAACTGGGGCAACGGGAGATACTGGAGCGACAGGAACAACAGGAGCCACCGGAGTAACTGGGGCAACGGGAGAAACCGGAGAGACGGGTGTAACTGGAGTCACCGGAGTAACTGGTGCAACAGGAGAAACCGGAGAAACCGGAGAAACCGGAGTGACGGGTGCAACAGGAGAAACTGGAGCGACAGGAACAACTGGAGCCACCGGAGTAACTGGGGCAACGGGAGAAACCGGAGAAACCGGAGAGACTGGTGTAACTGGAGTAACCGGAGTAACTGGGGCAACAGGAGAAACTGGAGCGACAGGAATAACTGGAGCCACCGGAGCAATTGGAGAAACCGGAGCAATTGGAGAAACCGGAGTGACGGGAGCAACTGGAGTCACCGGAGCGATTGGAGCGACAGGAACCACCGGAGTGACTGGAGCAACCGGAGTAACTGGAGTAACTGGGGCAACCGGTACCACTGGAGAAACCGGAGTAACAGGAGACACCGGAGTAACAGGGGCAACGGGAGATACCGGAGCGACAGGAACAACCGGAGATACTGGAGTGACGGGTGCAACAGGAGAACCTGGAGGGACAGGAACAACCGGAACAACCGGAGTGACGGGTGCAACAGGAGAATCTGGAGCGACAGGAACAACCGGAGCGACTGGGGCAACCGGAGCAACTGGAGTAACCGGAGTAACTGGGGCAACGGGAAAAACCGGAGAAACCGGAGTGACGGGTGCAACAGGAGAAACCGGAGCGACAGGAACAACTGGAGCCACCGGAGTAACTGGGGCAACGGGAGATACTGGAGCGACAGGAACAACCGGAACAACCGGAGCAACAGGAGAAACCGGAGTGACGGGTGCAACTGGAGCAACTGGAGCGACAGGAACGACAGGAACAACCGGAGCAACCGGAGTGACTGGAGCAACCGGAGTAACTGGAGTAACTGGGGCAACCGGTACCACTGGAGAAACCGGAGCAACAGGAGCCTCCGGAGTAACTGGGGCAACGGGAGGTACCGGAGCGACAGGAACAACAGGAGAAACCGGAGTGACGGGTGCAACAGGAGAAACTGGAGCGACAGGAGCGACAGGAACAGCCGGAGCAACTGGAGATACCGGAGTGACTGGAGAAACCGGAGTGACTGGAGCAACGGGAGAAACCGGAGAAACCGGAGTGACTGGAGCAACGGGAGAAACCGGAGAAACCGGAGTGACGGGAGCAATTGGAGATACGGGAGTAACTGGGGCAACCGGTACCACTGGAGCAACCGGAGCAACAGGAGCCACCGGAGTAACTGGGGCAACGGGAGATACCGGAACAACCGGAACAACCGGAACAACCGGAACAACCGGAACAACCGGAACAACCGGAACAA
>NZ_JAGQDN010000032.1:0-51113 GCF_021270385.1 Brevibacillus sp. AF8
AGCTGACGAATACTAATCGGTCGAGGACTTATCCACACATTCTTAGCAATCATGCATATTCAGTTTTGAAGGAATAACGAAGAGAGGAGTCAATCCACTGGATTGGCTCTTTTTCCTATAAGAGAAGGGGAGCACATGGAACCAAAAGCAGAGAAAAAATATGAAGCTGACATGTACGAACCGATTCGGAATTATTTTGTCGCGCAAGGATATGACGTTTTTGGCGAGGTCAAGCATTGTGATTTAACTGCAATTAAAGGCGAGGAATTGATTATTGTCGAGTTTAAGCGCAACCTAAGTGTGGAATTGCTCATACAGGCCACCAAGCGACAACGCTACACCGATTTTGTTTATATGGCAATCCCGAAGCCCAAATACAAATTGTTTTCGAAAAAATGGCAAGATATATGCTACTTGGTTAGACGTCTCGAGCTCGGTCTCATACTTGTGTCCTTTCCAAAAAGAGGGCCCGCAGTCATGGAAGTGAATATTTCACCTGGACCGTTTGATCGGGTAAAAAGCAAGCAATTCAATCAAAAAAAGCGAAGCCGCATCATTGAAGAGATGCGGGGAAGATACGGCGATTACAATGTTGGCGGCAGTTATCAAACCAAGCTCATGACGGCCTACAAGCAGAACTGCATTCAAATTGCAACGTTGCTTCAGCAATATGGGCCGTTATCGCCGAAATTACTCAAGAGTAAAGGGGCAGGGGAGAAAACCTCGTCGATTCTTATCCAAAATCATTATGGGTGGTTTACCCGTGTGCAACGAGGGCTGTATTCGATCACGCCGACAGGGGAAAGAGAAATCGCGGAATACCCTGAGCTCATTACTTACTATCGGGAACAAGCAGAGAAACGAGACGGTACGTTTCCTGTAGATTCAAAAAAACAAAGGCAGCCTGCCGTGAAGGAATAACAGGCTGCCTTTTCCCTATTAAATGAATGAATTAGTGCGCAATCCATTCTGCAGTCATTTGCCCTACCAGTGCTCGCCCGGCCACAATGTCTGGATGAAACTGAATCGTTGCGTTTTGGCGGACGATTTTCACCTGTTGAATGGCATCCGATAATGGTTGTTCATTCTTCAGCTTTCCCCGAGCTTTTGCGATAGAAAGTCCCGCGACTGTACCTTGAGCCATTGCTACTTTGGCACTTTCAATTCCCGTGATATTGCCAGCAACATAGAGTCCGGGGACTGGTGTTTGCATGCTTTCATTGTGTAAGGGGACATGCCCACCCAAGGAGGGAACATAGGCAAAAGGGCACCCGGCAATCGCCGCTAATTCAGCGAGTGGACTTAATCCGCCTGCGATACAGACGAAATCAGCTGGAATGAATTGTTCGGTTCCAGCTATTGGTGAACCATCGGCAGCAACTCGGGCGATACGGACACCCTCAACTTGAAAGGTTCCGACGATTTCCAGTGCTGCTGTTCGCAGTTGAATCGGGATGTCCCACATAGAAAAACCGTTGGAGGGGTAGAGGGACACTGCCAGCTTTTGCATCCATGAATTTCCCATCAGTTTACTCCCCAGCCGAATCATCAGAGAAGGGGCAAGATGGGCGACACGCAATAAAGATTGCATCACTGCTTGCGGTTGCCCCGCAGTGCCACTGACAGTCGTACGAGGTGGGAGAATCATTCGATCCACCGTAACTCCAGCCAACTGCAATTCACGGGATATCGCCACCGATAAGATATTGATTCCAATGACAACTCCGCGTTGTCCTACTCGCACGCGCTGCACGTTCGTCATGACTTGAGCAGCTCCGATGGACATCACGCCAGGTAACGTCCACCCTGGCACGGGTACAGCTGCTTCAGAAGCCCCCGTAGCGATCAGGAGCAACGGGGCTATCATTTCCCCCACTGTGGTAGAAACAATCCAGCCATTTTGAGATTGGGTCAAATGGAAGACGGAAACGCCGCAACGGATCTCTACGCCAAGCCCAATCGCTTCTTCCGTGAGCCGGGCTGCCTCATCCAGCCCATTCCACCACACACCGTCTGGTTCTTCGTGAAGCTGTCCTAGCAAGCGGCCCCCAGGACGATAAAACTCATCAACTACACGAACAGCCAATCCCTGCTTGGCACTTGCAATTGCTGCGGATAAGCCCGCGGGTCCAGCCCCGATGATGACAAGATCGATCATCCACCATGCCCTCCTTTTTTCAAGGGAGTAGGAAGGACAGAACCCGCATTCACTCGCATGCCTTCCTGCACAAGCGTCATACAAGCACGCACGGTAGGGACACCGTCTACATGGACGCGACATTCATAGCAATGACCGATATTGCAGTAAATTCCTCGCGGTGTTCCTTTTTCCTCATGCACCCGAAGCGTACGGACACCTGCGGCCAATAGGGCTCCCGCAATCGTCTCGCCTTCGTAAGCCGTATAGACAGAGCCGTTATAATAAAAAGGAAGCTGCTTTCTAACCCCGAGTGAACCGAGAACCGGATGGTGATCAATTCGTTGACTCATGTACGTTGTCCCCCAAGCGTTTGAAATGAGACAGGACGGATAGGCGGTTGGTACCCAAGAGGTACAGTATGAGAAGGCGCTTGGCCAGTTACTTGCTGAATGACCTGATCGATCAATGTACGGCAGGTTCTACCACCGCAGCAGCCCATGCCGGCTCTGGTCCGTAGCTTGAGCTCGCGTGCGGTACATTGGTAGGTTTGGGCGGTTTCTTCCAATTCAGCGAGAGTTACTTCTTCACAACGGCAGATAATCAATAGATGCGATTCCATGATGAAGCCTCCTTTCATTCTTGCTTGATGAAAATGCAAGTGTCGTGCCATGGGAAAGCGATTGAAATCGTCCAGGCTGGCACAATACTTGCTGAATATTCTCAAAGAACTAGCCCAATCATGACAAACAAAAGAGGGATGACAGAGATGGAAAAAGTAACAAGACTGCGTGAGCAATTCGATTCACTTGGGATTGACGGGATGTTGATCACCAATGGACAAAATCGCCGATACCTCACAAACTTTACAGGTACATACGGAGTTGTCCTCATTTCAAGGGACCAGGCCAAGCTCTTCACAGATTTCCGTTACACAGCCCAAGCGCAAGCACAAGCAACAGGCTTTGAGATCGTTTATTTGCCGACAAAAGAATCCATTTACAGCGAAGTAGCGCGCCAGGCGGAAGCGATGGGGATCAACCATCTCGGCTTTGAGGAGGAGAATGTCTCGTTTGCCTTGCATCGTAAATACAGTGAGGCGGTCCAAACAGCATTCATTCCGACGTCAGGTGTCATTGAAGGATTGCGGATGATAAAGACAAAGGAAGAACTGGCGATCATTCGAACGGCTGCGCAAATTGCCGATGCGGCATTCTCCCATATTACTTCTTTTCTGCGCCCTGGTATCACAGAGCTCGCGGTGTCAAACGAATTGGAAATGTTCATGCGAAAGGAAGGGGCATCGGGTTCTGCTTTTGACATCATTATTGCTTCTGGCTATCGTTCCGCACTTCCCCATGGCGTAGCGAGTGAAAAAACGATTGAAGCGGGCGATATGGTCACGATGGATTTTGGTGCATTGTACCAAGGGTATCGCTCTGATATTACCCGTACGGTTGCTGTTGGCAATCCTGATGAACAGCTCAAAGCCATCTACGAGATCGTTTTGGAAGCACGCAATCGGGCTGTTGCAGGCATTCGTCCTGGCATTACCGGGAAAGAGGCTGACGCCTTCGCACGGGACTACATCACGGAGCACGGCTATGGCGAGCGATTTGGACATGGGATGGGGCATGGAGTGGGTCTCGATATTCATGAGGAGCCATTTATGTCCACACGTTGCACGACTGTCCTCCGAGAAGGCATGATTTTGACCGTAGAGCCGGGGATTTATATCCCAGAGCTTGGTGGGGTCCGTATCGAAGACGATCTGATTGTCACAGAGAGTGGCAATGAGGTGCTGACACATTCACCGCGCGAATTGATCATTTTGTAAATCGAGAGACAAAAGTCTTGGCCAAGTAAATGGGCTGAGGCTTTTTTTGTCTAACAGCGGTGTCTAAGATTTGAAACACGACAAGGTATACAGTGTACAAAAAAGTTTACAACAACCAAGGCTAGAACGAAGGTACAGCCGCATTCATTTTTTGGCACACCTTTTGCATTCTGATAATTCTGAAAACAAGTGCATAACGACTGAACAATGGGGGTTGATCAAATGAAAAAAAACATGTTGGCAGTAATGAGTAGTCTAGCAGTCATGGGAGTAGCGTTGGCAGGATGTGGAGGCGGACAGCCTGTAGCGAAGCCAGCCGAGCAAGCGGCACAGAGTGGACAGTCGGGCACGCAGCCAGCACCTGCCGCCACGGCGAAAGAATCAGCAAAAGCACAAGTCCTCCGCTGGAATCTTCACTCCGAACCTCCTACAGGTGATCCTGGACTTGCGGAAGACACGACTTCTGCAGCTATCGTCAAAGCAGTTTTTGATGGGCTGACACGCATCGGGCCTTCGGGCAAGCCAGAGGAAGCAGTAGCCGAGAAAATTGAAGTATCGAGTGATATGAAAACATATACCTTCAAGCTGAGAGACTCCAAATGGAGCAACGGAGAATCAGTAACAGCCCACGATTTCGAATACGCGTGGAAGCGAGCTCTCGATCCGAAGACAGCGTCCAATTACGCCTATCAACTCTATTACATCAAGAATGCGGAGAAGGCGAACAAAGGGACCGGCAGCTTGGATGATGTCGGCGTAAAAGCATTGGATGACAAGACCCTTCAAGTAGAGTTGACGAATCCAACCCCCTTTTTTCTGGAGCTAACCGCCTTCCAAACTTATTTCCCGGTAAATAAAAAAGTAGTCGAGGCCAATGAAAAATGGGCTGGAGAAGCCAAAACACACGTAGGGAATGGTCCATTTAAGATGGAGTCTTGGGAACACAAAAGCAAAATGATACTCGTGAAAAACGACAACTACTGGGACAAAGAGAGTGTCAAGCTGGACAAGATTGAGTTCTCGATGGTGGAGGATGAAAATACAGAGCTGTCCATGTTCGAAAACGGCGAGATTGACTGGGCAGGCAGTCCGTTAAGCTCGCTGCCAACAGATGCGATGCCAGCGCTTAAAGATAGCGGAAAGCTGCAAGTGAAGCCTGTCGGTGCTACCTACTGGTACAAGTTCAATACAGAGAAACTTCCGTTCAATAACGTGAAGATTCGTAAAGCTTTTGCCTACGCCATTAACCGTCAAATCTTGATTGACAACGTACTCCAAGCGAATCAGCAGCCAGCGATGGCAGCAGTTCCTCCGACAATGGGACTCAATACGGGCGGTTATTTCAAAGACAATGATCAAGATACGGCCAAAAAGCTGTTAGAAGAAGGAATGAAAGAGCTGGGCATCTCTAAACTGCCGCCGATCAAGCTTAGCTACAACACATCGGAAGGACATAAAAAGATCGCAGAAGCGATTCAGGACCAATGGCGACAAAACCTTGGTGCAGATGTGAAGCTGGAAAATCAGGAATGGAAGGTGTACCTCGAGACCATGCACGAGGGTAACTATCAGGTCGGGCGTCTCGGCTGGTCGGGTGACTTCAACGATCCGATCAACTTCCTGGAGCTGTTCAAGGAAAAGGACGGAGGAAACAATGATACGCGTTGGGAAAATCCGAGATTCAAAGAGCTGCTGAATCAGTCCGCCACCGAGAGTGATCCAGAAAAACGCAAGGCGATTTTGCGTGAAGCCGAGCAAATCATGATGGACGAAATGCCGATTATGCCGATCTACTTCTACACGCATACATGGGTGAAGAATGACAAGGTAAAAGGAATCTTCCAGGATGGTCTAGGCGCAATCGACTGGAAATGGGCATCAATCGAATAATATTCGAATGGGGGATGGGCTATGAAAAAATGGGGAAGTGTGATGGTCGCGGCGATGTTGACTCTTTCACTTGCTGTAGCGGGATGTGCCAATCAAGGAGCTTCTACTGGAGGCGCAGATGCTAGCGAAATACTCGTTGGTGTAGTTTTACCAGTAACTGGTAACAATGCAACGGATGGAAAAGACATGCAAAACGCCATTGAAATGGCTGTTAAAAAAATAAACGACAGCGGTGGAGTTCTTGGAAAAAAATTGAAGATCGAAGTAGCTGATGATGGCTGCGATCCACAAATAGCGGCGACGGCAGCCAATAAGCTGGTCTCCCAAAACGTAGTGGCTGTCATCGGTGGTTACTGCTCAGGTGCGACACTACCTTCATCGGGTGTATTCAAAAATGCCAACATTCCCATGATCGTTCCCGCAGCCAACTCAGCCAAATTGCCCGCGCAAGGTTATGACACCCTCTTTTTGATTAATGGCCTAACCCCAGATCAAGCTCAAACCGCAGCAGATTACATGGCAGCGAACCAAGCGAAAAAAGTCGTACTCATCCATGATAATTCTGCCTACGCCAAAGATTTGGCCGATTTTGCCAAAGCATCCGTTGAAAAATCCGGAGGCACAGTCATCGCGTACGAAGCGATCAACCCCGAAGAAAAAGATTTCAGCGCGCTGGTCACAAAAATCAAAGGCCTCCAGCCGGACGCGACGTATTTTACTGGCTATTATGCGGCTGGTGGACTGATGGTTAAGCAATTTAAACAAAAAGGTGTATCGGGTCTGTTCCTCGCAGGCGATGGCTCATTCAGTGAGGATGTCATCAAGATTGCAGGCGCAGACAATGCGGAAGGTCTTTTGATTACTGCGACCCCTACAGCGGAATTCATCGAGGGGGCAGAGGAGTTCACTTCTGCCTACAAGCAGGCGTATAACTTGGCACCGGGTCCTTTCTCAGCGTTGAGCTACAATGCGGTCAATCTGCTGGCAGATGCGATCGGACGGGCGAAATCGACTGACCGTGACGCCATCAAAAAGGCAATCAAAGAAACAAAAGATTTCAAGGCACTCGGACAAACGATCTCGTTCAATGCGCAAAATACGCTGGATACCTCCAACTTCGCCGTTTTGAAAGTGACGGGTGGCAAGTTCACGTTAGCGAAGTAGGGTATATGTCAATCATTACCTCAAGTAAGGATGGTGGAGGAATGGATATTCTCGTCCAAACACTGGCGGACGGACTGGTTATTGGTGCCTTTTACAGTTTGATCGCTTTGGGCTATACGATGGTTTTTGGCATTATCAAGCTGCTCAACTTCGCGCATGGCGATCTCTACATGCTCGGTGCATTTGTTGGCTATACCTTGCTCAGCGTGCTTGGCGGAGATTCATCTGGAGCAGGTTTGATGGGAATATTGTTTGTCTTATTGCTGACGATGGTGATTGTCGGCGTCATCGGGATGGGGATCGAGAGGGTGGCATATCGGCCGCTCTTGTTGGCTCCACGACTCTCTATCCTGATTACGGCAATTGGTGTTTCTCTCTTTTTGGAAAATGGCTCGATGATTGTTTGGGGGGCGCAGTATCAGGTGTATCCTTTGCAGCTTTCTCACGACGGCATTAGTCTTCTAGGGGCCAAAATCACGTATGTCCAAATCGGACTGGTCATCATCTCGGCACTTTTGATGCTGGGCTTGCATTTATTCATCAATCGCTCGCTGTACGGCAAGGCTATGCGGGCGATTGCGCTCGATCAGACGGCTTGTCAACTAATGGGTATCCATGTGCATAAAGTCATTGGCTTGACCTTTTTCATCGGTGCTTCGTTGGCAGCAGGGGCGGGCACGATGGCAGGTGCTTATTACGGAACCGTCAATTTCATGATGGGCTTTATCATTGGGCTCAAGGCGTTTACCGCAGCGGTTTTGGGCGGGATTGGCAGCATTCCAGGAGCGATGCTGGGCGGGCTGTTGCTTGGGATGATGGAGACAGCCGGAACATTTATGTTCGGCGGTTCATGGAAGGATGTCGTGGCCTTTTCCCTGTTGATTTTGATTCTCGTATTGAAGCCAACGGGCATCATGGGTGAGAAAGTGACAGAGAGGATGTAGCGGATGAATCCATCTCGAAAAAAAATCGCTGTTGTCCTGTTCCTCGCCGTCGCGTGCGTACTCCCGTTTCTGTCCAATAACTACTGGCTGGATGTTGCGACGCTTGCTTTGTTCTACGTTGTCTTGGCCCAGGGGCTAAATGTGGTAGTCGGTTTTGCTGGATTACTCGACTTGGGCTACGCCGCCTTTTTTGCCGTAGGTGCTTATACGACAGGCATTCTGATGACGGTATATCAATGGTCGTTTTGGCTGACCTTGCCTGTGTCCATGGCATTTGCGGCTATTGTGGGTGTGATCATCGGAGCGCCGACACTTCGGTTGCGCAGTGACTACCTGGCAATCGTCACCCTCGGTTTTGGGGAAATTATTCGTATTTTAGCGATCAATCTTACTATTACCGGATCAGCTTCAGGTATTTACGGAATCCCGCGTCCTTCTATTGGGAGTTATGTGCTTGGCGGCCAGACCGATTTTTACTATTTGATCTTGATCATTGCTGTTTTGGTGGTGGTGGCTGTCAAACGGTTGGGCACATCCCGCATCGGCAGGGCGTGGATGTATATTCGTGAGGACGAGGATGCTGCCGAGGCGATGGGCATTAACCGGATTAATATGAAGCTGTTGGCGTATTCGATCGGAGCTGTCATCGGGAGTCTGGCTGGTTCTGTTTTTGCTGTCAAAATGAGTGCGATTGCGCCGCTCAGCTTTAGCTTTACCCAGTCCATCATGATTCTTTTGGCAGTGGTACTGGGGGGCTTGGGCAGCATTCCCGGTGTCGTCTTGGGCGCCGTGCTGGTCATTGCCTTGCCGGAGCTGCTGCGTTCCGTGGAAGATTGGCGCTATTTGATCTTCGGTGCTGCGCTGGTCGCCATGATGCTGTTTCGCCCCCAAGGACTGTGGCCTGCCCGTTATGAGATGAAACGAGGCACTAGTCGCGGCGAGACCAAGGAGGCTACGGAAGGGGGCAGCGGTAATGACGTCAAGCTTGACAGTGAAAAATGTAACGCTTAAATTCGGCGGTCTGACAGCGGTAAACGACTTGTCTTTTGCTATCAGCCCAGGCTCGATCAGCAGTCTCATTGGCCCGAATGGAGCGGGGAAAACATCCGTCTTCAACATGATCACCGGATTTTACCGTCCGACAGCGGGGCAGATCATTCTTGAAGGCAACCAGCTCGTGGGAAAAAAGCCAAGCCAAATCACACGGCTCGGTATGGCGCGAACGTTTCAAAACTTGCGGCTGTTTCCGAATTTGACGGTCTTGGATAATGTCAAATCAGGCATGCACAGCCGCACGAGCCAAACCGTCTGGGGAGCACTATGGCAGACTAGGGAACAGCACCGAGAGGAACAGTTGATCGAGGATACGGCAAGGGACTGCCTTCGTTTCGTGGGGATGGAAGACAGTTGCTGGCGCATTGCGAAAAACTTGCCGTACGGCGCCCAGCGTTATTTGGAGATCGCGCGGGCCTTAGCTACCAAGCCGCGGGTGTTGCTGCTTGATGAGCCTGCTGCGGGGCTGAATTATGAGGAGAAGGAAGACCTGATTGCTTTGATCAAGCGAATCCGCACCCATTACGAGTTGACAGTGCTGATCATCGAGCACGATATGGGGTTGATCAAAAAAATCTCGGAAAAAGTAATCGTCCTCGACTACGGACAGAAGATCGCAGAGGGAACTCCCGAGGATGTGCTCAGCAATCCGCGTGTTGTAGAAGCCTACCTGGGCAAGGAGGACGAGGCGATATGACACCACTTTTGACAATCAGCGGCATTCATTCGTTTTACGGTAAAATTGAAGCGCTTAAAGGCATCGACCTGCACGTGCATGAAGGAGAGATTGTCGCACTGCTAGGCAGCAATGGTGCGGGCAAAAGCACAACACTCAAAACGATTTCCGGAATCGTTCGACCAAGCCGTGGAGACGTCTTGCTTCATGGACAGAGTCTCGTGGGCTGGGCCCCTCACCAAATTGTCGAGGCAGGCATCATCCATGTACCAGAAGGCAGGCGGATTTTTGCTGGTTTGACCGTGCGTGAAAATTTGGAGCTAGGCGGTTTTACACAGAGAAAAGAGAAGGCCGCTATCGCAGAGGGGATTGAGCAGGCTTTCACGCTGTTCCCCCGATTGAAGGAGCGGAGTGAACAAATGGGAGGAACACTAAGCGGAGGCGAGCAGCAAATGCTCGCAATCTGTCGCGGTCTCATGGCACGTCCAAAGCTCTTGATGCTAGATGAGCCGTCGATGGGGCTCGCCCCGATTATTGTGGTTGAGATCATGAATATCATCAGGGAAATAAACAGGCAAGGCACGACGATCCTTTTGATCGAACAAAATGCCAAGGCAGCGTTGAAGCTTGCTCATCGCGGCTATGTAATGGAGACAGGGCGAATCGTCATGGAAAATAAGGCAGACGTTCTTAGGGCAGACGATTCGATCGTCAAGGCGTATTTGGGTGCGTAGGCCTCGTGCACTGCTTACATACCCGACGACAAAGGAGGTATCAAGCATGGAATTGATCCGTATTTTGTCTGAGGTGTTGCCGCCTAAAGAGGGGCGAAGGTTTCCAGATTTTTGTTTGCGTTGGCGTGTGTTTTTGTGTAAAAAGCGGCTGTAGTGGAGGGAAGAAGCGTATTTCCAGTCTACGCTTCGGCCTACGCCCTGCAAAGGGGATTGACTGTCCGCTCCGGAATGAATGGCGGGAGCGCTTCAAACGTAGAAGTTTCGAAGAAGTATTCCATAAGTGAAGCTTAAATTCCCCGCCATTCATTCCTACGCTGGGATGGGCTCCAGAGGCGCTTGGACTGGAAATCCGCTTTTTCTTACGCGGCTTTTGTAAAACATGATTGCAAGTCGATCCAAGAAGGAAGATGAACAACTCGCGATCATTGAGTCTTCAAAATGAAGCAAAAATGCTACACGATCATGTTTCGATTACTCAAGATGATCAGCTAGTACAGAAAAGCCACCTTGACGAGCCGCAAAAACGGTTTGAAAGTTGGAAGAATACCTAACAGCTCGAAAGCCCTGTTACATGTTTGGAAGGAGACCGCCCGAACGAAGAGAGGATACAGGCGACTGGAAAACATGTGGCAGGGCTTCCCCATGCACAACCGCTAAAGGACAACGTTTTTTTACTTCCCCAATTTGTTATACAGAGTGGCCCGCGATATGCCAAGTCTTTTCGCAGCGGCTTGCTTGTTGCCGTTTTCCAGCTCGATGGCGCGCAATATGACACGGCGCTCGTGTGCCTCGATTTCCTCTTGCAAGGAAAAGAGATCAGGCGGGAGCTCAATCGGTACCTGTTTCGTCTGACCTTGCAAGGAATACGGCAAATCTTCTTCTTTGATAATACCGTCTGTCGCAAATACTACCAATCGTTCAATGGCATTTCGCAGCTCGCGAATGTTGCCTGGCCAGTCATATTGAAGCAAGTTTTGCATCACATTTTGCGAGATGGCATGAATGGGTCGGTTGTAACGTAAAGAGAATTCATAGAGAAAAAAGTGGGCGAGCTCAATCGTATCTTCAATGCGTTCTCGAAGTGGAGGAATTTTTAGCGTCACGACATTGAGCCGATAGAACAAGTCTTGGCGAAACTTCCCTTCCTTCACTACCTCCTCCAAATTTTTATTCGTGGCGGCAACCACGCGGAAATCCGCCTCAATCTGCTTGGTCCCTCCGACCGAATAATACTTTTTCTCTTGAAGCACGCGAAGTAGCTTCACTTGCATATCGAGCGGCATTTCTCCTACCTCGTCGAGAAACAGCGTTCCTCCACGTGCCAGCTCAATCATTCCCTTTTTTCCTTTTTGATCCGCACCAGAAAAGGCACCTTTCTCGTATCCGAACAGCTCGCTTTCAAACAAAGTAGGCGAAATTGCGCCGCAGTTGATGGCGATAAAGGGCGCATTGGAGCCTTCCCGCACATCATGCACGGCTTTGGCGAAAAGCTCCTTGCCGACGCCGCTTTCCCCTGTGATCAGGACGGTTGCTTGTGTAGCACTGAGCTTTTGGATCATGGACTTGATATGGCGAATGGGGAGGCTCGTTCCCTTGATCTGTGCAAATGGATCGGGCGTCGGACTGAGCTTCGCCATTTCTTGTTGCAAGTGATTCACTTTTTTATTGGCGTTCAACAGCTCCTGGTTCAGTCGGACTTGGCTCGTGATGTCGGTTTCCGCCGCAACAGCACCGATGATTTTGTCATGCAAATAGATCGGATTGGTATTGATGAGCACGACGAGATCCTCACGTGGCTGATGCTGATGACGGTAGAGAGACTGTCCGCTTTGCAGAGATTTGAGTGTTTCGAGCATTTCGAGCGGGAAAAATTCGGTGATCGGGCGACCAATCGTTTCTTTTGCTTTCAAGGAAAAGATTCGTTCAGCGCCTTCTGTCCAAACCATCACACGCGCTTTTTCATCGATGACCGATATGGAGGCATCCATGGTTTTGATCATCGTCTCGAAATACGCTTCCAAGATCTCGTACGAGGAAAAAATGGCTTGCATGACTGCACCTCGATGAAGGTAGCCGACAGGGACTCCAGGCTGTTTTTCGATCAGGAGGTAGTTGTGAGTAGCTAGCAGACGGATGGCATCGGCTAATGTTGAATCCAGTATCGTCACAGCAGCTGGTTCCCAAGGGGCTTGTGTGCAATCGATCGTCAAATGGGCGGTGAAATGAGAGGAATCGGCGACATACCAGTTGGTTTGACGCTGGGCAAATACAGGAATGGTTTCGTCCAACTGAGGAGGGAGAAGCTCTTGATCGTTGAAAATCCGCATGTTTGTCTGTATCAACTCGGTTAAGGCAGGAAGTTTGTGATTCAACGTGATCATCCCTTTTAAAAGAGGTCGTTCAAGTGTATAAAATTTTGAACATTTTCTCATTTATTATACATTCGCTCTTTTCGTTGTCAAAGAATTTAGACGAAATATTTTGAGAATCTCGCTTGGAACGATTGGCATGGCTTTTGCAAAAACAAAAAAGAAGTAAGAGAGTAGCAGAATACGCATTTGAGGAGAATCAGCATGACAGTACAAACCCATGCGCAGATTGCGGTAATCGGCGGTGGCATCATCGGCGCGGCGATTGCGTATTACGCTGCGAAGGCTGGATTGGATGTCGTTGTCCTGGAAAAAGGCGAGCTGGCATCGGGGACGTCCTCGCGCTGTGACGGAAATATTTTGGCGATCGACAAGGACCCCGGCTTTGACAGTCAGATGTCCCTGAAAAGCCAGATGCTCGTTGATCAGCTAAGCCGGGAGCTGGGCCATACGTTTGAATATCGGGCACCGGGGAGCATTCTCGTCTGCGAATCTGAGGCTGAGATGGAAGCCGCTCATGAATGGGTGCGACGGCAAAAAGAAGCAGGATTGCCGTTTCGGATGCTGGATAGGGCGGATATTCGGCAGGAGTCGCCTTACTTTGCAGACGACTTGCTGGGAGGCTTGGAGTGCGCCACCGATTCCACCGTCAATCCGTACATGCTGACCTTTGCCCTGTTTGAAGAAGCGAAAAAGCATGGAGCGAGGATTATGCGGCGTACAGAGGTTAAGTCGCTCAGACGTGATCAGGCGACGGGAACGTTTCACATCGGGCTTGGTACAGGCAGCATGACAGCCAAGCAGGTCGTCAACGCAGCGGGGGTGTGGGCGCCAGTCATTGGCCAAATGGTCGGGGTGGACATTCCGATTGTTCCGCGCAAAGGGCATTTGATCGTCGCCTCGAGACAGATGCCTGTCGGCGTACGAAAGGTGATGGAGTTCGGCTATCTCATCTCGAAGTTTGGCGGCGTGCGACAAGTAGACGAGGAGACAGAGAAGTACGGAGTCGCGCTTGTTTTTGAACCGACAGAAAGCCAGAACTTCTTAATTGGCTCCAGTCGTCAGTTTGCAGGCTTTGACACGCGGATTGATCTGAATGTAATCAGATGCATGGCGAGAAGAGCACTGCGCTTTTACCCGAAGATCGCAGACTTCGCCATCATCCGCACCTATTGCGGTTTGCGCCCGTGGACAGAGGATCACTTGCCAATTATTTCTCGCGTAGAGGAAGTACCCGGTTACTTTATCGCGGCTGGTCATGAAGGAGATGGAATCAGTCTGGCTGCCGTCACAGGCAAGCTGGTGTCCGAGATGCTGATCGATCAGACAGACACCATCATTCCGACAGAGCCGCTGCGCTTGGACCGGTTTACGAAAAAAGGAGTGTTGCATCCATGAAAGCAACGAGGGTGTTTACCACCATTGACACACATACCGGGGGAAACCCTACCCGCACGGTAATCAGTGGTCTGCCAAAGCTTACCGGAACCACGATGGGAGAAAAAATGCTCCAGATGAAGGACGAGTACGACTGGATTCGCACGTTTTTGATGTATGAGCCGCGCGGGCATGATGTGATGTCCGGGGCCTTGATCGTTGATCCATGCCATCCAGATGCGGATGTAGGAGTGATCTATATCGAGACAGGCGGATACTTGCCGATGTGTGGCCACGATACGATCGGTCTATGTACCGCTCTGGTAGAGACAGGCATGATCCCCGTGACGGAGCCGCTGACAAGGCTAACGCTCGATACCCCAGCAGGATTGGTCGAGGTAGATATACGGGTAGAGGGAGGGAAAGCAAAGGAAGTATCATTTGTGAACATTCCAGCCTTCCTTTATCAAAAAGATGTGACTGTTGAAGTAGAAGGGATTGGAGCGGTGACCTGCGATATTGCGTACGGTGGAAACTTTTATGCCATCACCGATGCACGCAAGCTCCATCTCGAACTGACGCCAGCCCATGCGTCCACCATTGTCGATACGGCCGTTACGATTCGAAAAGCGATTAATCAGGCGATGGAGATCGTTCATCCAGCGAAGCCGTTTATTCGCGGACTGACCCATGTGGAGTTCTATACGGCTCCAGACAATCCGGGAGCGGATGTGAAAAATACCGTCGTCGTACCGCCGGGCGGAATAGACCGATCGCCATGTGGAACAGGCACTTCCGCCAAGCTGGCGACTTTGTTTGCCAAAGGGGAGATCGGGATAGACGAACCGTTTGTGCACGAGAGTATCGTCGGTTCTCTGTTTACAGGAAGAGTGCTACAGGTGACGGAGGAAGGAGGGCTACCTGCTGTCATCACCCGAATTGCAGGATCGGCCTGGCTGATGGGCAAACATACGATTTTTTACAATCCGGAAGACGAGCTGGCGAATGGTTTTTTGCTCATCCCAGCCGCCACTGATCATTAAAACAAAACCCAAATGGGAGAGGAGAATGAAAATGGCAAGATTTGAAGGAGTGTACGTGGCGATTGTCACGCCGTTTACAAACGATTATGAGGTGGATTACAAGCGTTTGGCGGAATTGTGTGACTGGTTGATTCAGGAGGGAGTAGACGGACTGGTTCCGTCGGGTTCGCTGGGGGAATACGCGACAATGACAGGAGAGGAGCGGGCAAAAGTCATTCATACCGTGATCGCTGCCGCAAAAGGTAGAGTTCCGGTAGTCGTAGGCTCTGCCGCACCGTCTACCCGTCAAGCAGTGGAATGGGTGCAATTCTCCAAGGATGCGGGAGCAGCAGGCGTGATGGCCTTGCCTCCGATTAACTACAAGCCATTGGAAAATGAAGTGTTTGCCCACTACGAGGCACTGAATACTGTCGGGCTGCCGATTATTGCCTATAACAATCCTCACGACTACAAAATCGACCTGACACCGGACATTTTGGGAAGACTGGCGAAGTTCGAAAATATTGTCGCTGTGAAAGAATTCTCCGGCGACGTGCGCCGCATGCAGGACATTCTCGCCCAGACGGATCTGGAAGTTATGGTCGGTGTAGATGATCTCGTCATGGAGGGCGGCTTGATTGGGGCGACAGGTTGGATTTCGGGTGTGCCGAATGCCCTGCCGAAAGAAGGTGTGGAGCTGTTCCGTCTTGCACGGGCAGGCAAGCTCGGCGAAGCACAAGCGCTTTATCGTCGTTTGTTGCCGCTGTTCCACTATGATGCGAGTCCACAATTGGTACAGTCGATCAAATACATGATGGAGCTGGCGAATTTCCCGGTGGGACCGACTCGTCCGCCACGTCTGCCGCTGTCTGAAGAATATTATGCAGGCATTAAAAAGGCGTTTGACTACGCAGTCGGCGCTGCAAGTGGACGATAAGGGAGGTGGGCAGGATGCACAGCAAAAACTGGATTGGCGGCGAATGGATGACGCCGTCAGGGAAGGAACTAACGGTCAAAAACCCGTCGCGTATCACAGAAGAAGTCGGCGTTCTGCATCTGTCTGATCGGTCACATGTTTTTGCCGCTGAACAGGCAGCTCGTGCGGCACAGATCGGTTGGGCAAAACAAACGGGGGCGGCTCGTGGCGAAATCCTTTTTCAAATGGCTGCCACATTAGAAGCAAATGCAGATAGCTTGGCACAGCTGGCAAGCCGGGAAATGGGCAAGCAGCTTGGCGAGATGCGCGGAGAAGTGGCACGCGGGGTCAGTCTGTTGCGCTATTATGCTGGAGAGGGGATGCGTTCCAACGGCAACCTGATTCCTTCTTCAGATACGAATGTTCTGCAATACAGCCGTCGTGTCCCACTCGGAGTCGTGGCGGTCATCACACCATGGAACTTTCCTGTTGCGATCCCCATCTGGAAAATCGCCCCTGCACTCATTTGCGGGAATACAGTCATCTGGAAGCCAGCAGAAAATGGCTCGCTCACGGGGACACGACTGGCTGAAATATTTGCGGAAACGAAGCTGCCTGCGGGTGTACTGAATCTGGTGATTGGCAAGGGCCGAGAGATCGGAAATACACTCACGAATGAAGCCGAAGTCGATGCAGTCAGCTTTACTGGCTCATCGGAAACAGGCAGACAGATTGCTATCGCATGCGCGGGTCGCAATATGAAATATCAAACCGAAATGGGCGGAAAAAATGCGGCAGTCGTTTTGGCTGATGCTGATCTGGATAAAACTGTTCCGATTTTGCTCAGTGGCGCGTTTCGATCGGCTGGTCAAAAATGTACGGCAACCAGCAGGATCATTGTAGAGAAGGCGATCTATCAGCCACTGGTCGAGCGATTGAAATCAGCTATGGAGACATGCCGGGTAGGAGATGCCAGTGATCTGGAAGCGTATTTGGGTCCTGTTGCCTCGGCTGCACAGTTTGAGACGGTTGGGCAATACATCGCCTTGGCGAATGAGGAAGCGTCAGTCATTGCCCAAAGCCCCTCATATGCAAAAGAGGAGCAAGGCTATTACATCCGTCCCCAAATTGTCGAGGGTGTCGCTGCCGATCATCGCCTCGTTCAGGAGGAAGTGTTCGGACCATTGGCTGTGCTTTTGACAGCAGACGGTTTTGACGAGGCGGTGCAGCTGTGCAACCAGTCCGTGTACGGACTGAGCGCTTCGCTGTTCACCCGAGATTTGGCGAGTGCCCACCGCTTCTTGGATTTGGCGCAGGCGGGGATGGTTCGGGTCAATCAGGAGACGGCAGGTGTAGAATACCAGGCTCCATTTGGCGGCATGAAGCTGTCCAGCTCACATACACGGGAGCAGGGTCAAGCGGCGCTTGATTTCTACAGTACGACGAAAACATGCGCGATCAAATACGCGTGGTGATCCATCAAATAATTGCCAATCGCATAAAAAGGTGAGGATGTCATGCACATCAATCAGTTGTTTACGACGATCGAGGCCCATACCGGAGGGGAGCCGCTGCGCATCATAACAGGCGGCATCCCACCGCTCGCGGGCAAGACGATTCTGGAGAAGCGACGATACTTTCGGGAGGAGCTGGATCATATCCGGCGGGTACTCATGTATGAACCGCGCGGGCATCATGGTATGTACGGGTGTGTCATGACAGAGCCCGTCAGCCCGGATGCGGCATTTGGAGTGCTGTTCATGCATAACGAGGGCTACAGTACAATGTGCGGGCATGGAATCATTGCGGTAGTGACAGCCGCCATTGAGACTGGAATACTTCGGCGAAAAGATTCAACAGAGCGTATTGTGATTGACAGTCCGGCAGGAAGAATCATTGCACACGCCACTGTGAAAGAATCGCTGGTTCATTCCGTCTCGTTTGAAAATGTCCCCTCCTTTGTTTTGGCACAGGACGTTTCTATTGAGTGGGGAGGACGTACTTTTTCTGTGGACATTTCTTTTGGCGGAGCATTCTATGCAGTAGTACAAGCGGATGATCTCGGGGTTCAGGTGGATATTGAACAATTGGCAGAGCTGCAAGAGTGGGGCAGACGAATCAAGGAACAAATCGAGGCGAAAATGGAGGTCGTTCATCCGTTGGAGCCTGAGCTCAAAGGAATTTACGGGGTGATTATCTCGGATAAGCCGAGAGTGGAAGGATCAGACCTGCGCAACGTAACGATTTTCGCCGACAAGCAGATCGATCGCTCCCCATGCGGTACAGGTACTGCGGCTCGCGTAGCCACCTTGCATGCACGAGGCAAGCTGGCTCTTGGAGAATCGTTTGTCCATGAAGGAATTGTCGGAAGCCAGTTTATCGGCAAGGTGGTAGCAACCACGCAGGTGGGGAGTTATCCGGCTGTCATCCCGAGCATAGAAGGAAAGGCGTTTATCACAGGTCTGCATCAATTTGTCGTTGACCCTACCGACCCACTGAAAGACGGATTTTTACTGCGATAGGATCGTTTGCGAGAAAAAGGAGGTTGCCGATCACGGGCAGCCTTTTTTTCATCCCTCAAAAAGCCTGGTCACAATACTGCCACGCATTGGGACATCAGCATTTTTTCCCTTCTTCTGGTATAATGGACAAGATTGAATTTAGGAGTAAAGGGGTTGAATTTTTTGCCGTACAAAGCGTTAATTGAAGCGCATGTGGGTAGCTGGGAAGTCGCATTCGTGCTCTTGATCGTTGCCTACATCCTGTATCGCGTGGGCAAAGCAAAAGCAGGCAAGGTCGTACATATGCTGCTCAGACTCATGATGGTCATCATTCTTGTATCCGGAGCTTGGATGCTTTTCGTGGGTCACGCAACAGATTTCTATTACTACGTGAAGGGCATCATCGCGGTTATCGCCTTTGGTTTGATGGAAATGTCCCTGGGCAAAGCAAAGAGACAAGAAGGCAGCATCGGCTTCTTTATCGGCTGTATTGTCGTTTTGGTGCTGGTTATTCTGCTTGGCTATCGCGTATTTATGTAAGATAGGCAATACGGGAAGGAAGAGGGTTTCCTCGCAAGAAATATTTGCGGGCGAAAGCCCTTTTTTTGTTTGGACGGGCACGGACAAGTCAATTAGCAAAGGGAGGGCTGGGGCCATATCACTCTGTGTACATATGTTAGAGGGGAGAGGTGAGGAAGAAAAATGGCCTATCCTTCTGACAGTCAATTCATCCCGTTTATGCTCGGGGGAAGTCCATTCGCAGACGTCCCAAACGATGAAAGTCCCGGCTCTGCTGACCTAGTAGGAAACGCTACGTTTCCCGTTGCCTTTTTGGCGTACGATGGAACGTATCTCTACTTTCGGATGCGAGTCAATGAAGATCCAAGAAATTCGCAAAAAACAGGCTTTCAAAACTTTGCCTGGGGTTACCTGATCAATACAAACGGGGTGACAGGCACATATCAGTGGATGCTGGGCGTGCAAGGCTTGCGCAATCGCATTGCCCTGATTCAAAACACGGTCATAGAAGTCAACTCATGGAATGATCCGGCAGAGGGCACAAACGGCAGTGGAGCACCCAACTGGCAAGCGCCGATTATCAATTTTGACACGGCTCGTGTGCGTTTAACGAATGATGGCTCAAATTTTAGCGGCAATCCCGATTACTTCATCGATCTCGTCATGCCGGCAGCTACTTTTTTTTCAACGATCGGTGTTACCTCCCTTACTTCCGTTCGCTTCCTCCCTTTTACTTCTGCAAATGACAACAATTACAACAAAGATTCTCTGCGAATCAGTGAAGGCTTTAGCTTTGAAAATTCCTTGAGCAATACGACTACGGTAGCAACAGGAGACGTTCGGGCCAGCCTTGCCATCGACAAGCAAGTAACAGCAGGACCAGCCGTCGTTACCACAGGACAACTATCGCAATGGACAGGATCGATCACTGTCACCAATACCGGGAAGAGCCAGGCAACGACAGTTGTTGTCAACGATTTGATCGAGCTGGATCAGGTAACGGCTTTTACGGTAAACGCAACAAGTATCGGCTCTGTGATCTACAATTCCCTTACGAAGGTGCTCAGCTGGACGATCGGCAATTTGGCTGCTGGTTCTACTGCCAGCTTGTCATTTACGGTTAGTGGAGTTTTCGCGGTCTCTCCCGGCGGAACACGGCGGTTAAACACAGCGACAGTCACGGGTGTAGACAGCTTTTCTGGCGGGACGCTTTCCCCTGTCCAGGATAATATCGTCATCACGGTTAACTTGGCTGGTAGTGTTGCTGGGGTGGTGCTTGACCAATCCACGAACTTGCCTGTTGCAGGTGCGCAGGTCGCGCTGTATGATTCGATTCCTGTCCTAATCGGAACAACGACAACAGACACAGATGGTGCCTATTCGTTTACCGGATTGGCTCCTGGTCTGTATTCTGTGTCGGTGACCGCGCCGACTTATGATCCCAAAATCCAATTCGTGAGCGTTTTGGCAGGGCAGACCACAAGAGCGGACATTTTGCTTCCTCCGAGTCCGGGTCAGGTGAACGGGACGGTAACAGATACCGGTTTGGCTCCCATCGTAGGAGCAGTGGTAAAGCTAATAAATACGACAGGTGTGACAGTAAACCAGGCAGTGACTGGGGGCGGGGGGACCTATCAGTTTACGAATGTCGTGCCGGGTGCCTACACCCTGGCAGTCAGTGCGGATACATTCCAACCAGCAACCGTTGCAATCAATGTTATTCGAGCCCAGACGACTACACAAAATGTAGCGCTCCAAACATCCGTTGCCCAGCTCTCCGGACTTGTAACAGGTCCTGGCGGTATACCGATTGCCGGGGCATTGGTGGAAGTGCTGAACCAGACAGGAATTACGCTGACGGAAACGACTACAGATGGAGCTGGCACGTATCTGCTGACCAAGCTCGCAGGAGGTATTTATCAAATCCGTGTCAGTGCCGCGGGCTTTTCCACACAATTAGCTGGAATCAGTCTGCAAGCGGGCGATGCCAAGGTTCTTAATTTTTCTTTGACGACTGCATTTGGAACGGTAAGTGGAACCATTTCCGATGCGCAAACGGGTGAGGAAATCCCAAATGCCAGCATCAAGGTGGTAACTCGCTCGGGGATTGCTGTAGGAGAGACATTAACCGACGCGAATGGAGACTACACTTTATCCTTGCTTGGTCCAGAAAACTATGTCCTTACGGCTTCTGCAGAGGGGTATGCGGGGAAAACAGTTGGGATCGGGATCAATGTTGGAGTAACTACACCGGTTGACCTCCAATTGGAAAAACTGGCAGGGGTACTGAATGGGACTGTCTCGGACACAGGGAGTAATCCGCTGGGCAATGCCACTGTCATTGTTATGAAGGGAATTGTTCCTGTGGCGCAGACCATTACCGATAGCGCTGGTACCTTTTCCTTTCCGCACTTGGCCCCAGGCACGTATACCGTAACCGCTTCTGCTTTTGGTTATTCGACTGTTGTGTTGGGGGCAACTGTACAGCCTCAGGAAATATCGTCCCTTGCCTTCGTCCTGCAAGCTTCTCCGGGATCAATCGCAGGACAGGTAGTCGACAGCGGCAATCAGCCGATTCAGGGGGCCACTGTCATTATTAGGGAAAATACGGCAGCAGGTGCTGTTGTCGCTACTGTATTGACTGATGGGAACGGACAGTATGTGGTACCTAATCTGCTACCGCAGGCGTACGTTGTCATCGTATCTGCTCCGAATCAAACGACAGTGATCACAGGGGCAATTGTCGCCTCATTGACGACAACAACGGTGAATGTACAGCTGGCAGACTTGCCGGGAAGCATTTCAGGTTCTATTTTTGATGCTACCTCGGGTCTTCCGATCACAGGTGCTTCGATAGAAGTTAGTGTGTTGAACCAAGCGGGGGCAATCGTCGCCCATGCCAGCAGCGATCTTTCTGGCGGTTACGAGATCACAGGGCTTGCACCGGGCGTTTACACCATTACCGCTCGTGCTGCCAATTATGAAACGAACAGTGCTTCCGCCACTGTACTAGCGAATACGAATACGACTGTCAACTTATCATTGTTTGCGAGTCCGGGTGAGGTCCAAGGGCAGGTGCTCGCTGCAGGGACGTTGCAGCCGATTGCCGGTGCCCAAGTAAATGCACTCGATTTCAATGGCTCCATCGTGCATTCGGTATACAGCGATAGTCAAGGAAGCTTTGTTATTACGGGCTTGGCTCAAGGTCAATACGTCATCCGTGCATCAGCGGATGGCTTTCAGTCCAATCATGTCGGAGCCATTGTGCACGCGAATACCACCACTCCTGTCCAGCTCCAGCTCAATCAGGATATCGGTTTTATTAATGGTACAGTAGCACCTGTCGTACCGGGAGCCACCATTCAATTGTTTGATATCAATAACCTGTTGGTCGGTACTGTCGTCGCAGATGGGAATGGGGCATTTTCATTTTTAGGAGTCGCACCAGGCTCTTATATCCTTATAGCTACGGCCCCAGGCTACGCTGTTCAATCTGTTGGGGCGATTGTACAGCCTGGGCAGACGGTTAGCGCTTCATTTACGCTTACCCCGAATCCGGCCAGTATATCTGGAACTGTGCAAGACACGGGTATGCAGCCGATTGTCAATGCCGTTGTCCGTATGCTGGATTTGAATGAGACGACAATAGGCTTTGGTTATACAGATTCAAACGGAGCCTATACAATTGGCAACCTGCCTTCCGGATCATTTGTCGTGGTGGCAAGTGCCCCTGAATATGTTACAGGCTCGGTTGGTGTTACACTTGGACCCGGTGAAAATAAGACCGGAGTAGACTTCACTCTTGAGGCAAATGCAGGCGGGGTTAGTGGACAGGTGACGGACGCGACGAATCCCGCGGTATTCATTGCAGGCGCCGTTGTACTGATACGGTCCATAAGTAACGGAAATGTAGTGGCTACAGCAAGTACCGACCAGACGGGCAGCTATTTCATTCAACATCTGCTGCCTGGTGCTTATACCGTCACGGTAAGTGCGCCTAGCTATGCTGATCAATCAGTAGGGGCCAATGTAGTCAGTGGAGAAACGACGGGGGCTAGTGTGGCGCTCTTGCCAATGCCTGGGTCCATTGTGGGAAGCGTCATAAACAGCTTGGGGGCACCTGTAACGGGTAGCGAAATCAACGTCAAGCTGTTGGACAGCAATCAAGCCGTCAAACAGAGCCTGCTCGCGAATGAATCGGGTGTATTTTTCATTGGGAGTGTCGCTCCCGGCGTTTACACCGTGATCGCGTCAGCGCCTGGCTATGCCGTAGGAAGTATCGGCGTGATCGTGACGGCCAATACTGCAACTTCAACGACCGTCACATTACCTGACTTGCCTGCGGCTATCTCGGGTGTGGTGACGAATCAGATGTCGGGATTCGGGATTCCGGGAAGCACCGTACTCATTACGGATGGCCAAGGAGTTGTGCTTGCTCAATTATTGACAGACGATCAAGGCAATTTTTTGGCAGAAAAGCTTCCGCCGGGTGTCGTAAATGTAACTGTTTCTGCGCCGAATTTTGTATCCGTTTCGCAGGCGGTTATTTTGCAAGGGGGCATTACCACCAACTATCAGCAGGCATTAGTTCCCAATCCCGGCAGTTTATCCGGTGTTGTGACTGATCTGGAGACGGGCTTGCCGATCATTGGCGCAACAGTTATCGTCTACGACAGTACTCGTGCCGCTGTGGGCTCCGTACTGACAGATGCAAATGGTAACTTTTCGCTTGATAGGCTGGCTCCTGGAGGATACACCGTCAATGTCAATGCAACTGGATATGCAAGTGATGTAGCTGGCGCACTGATACAATCAGGGGTGGTGTCTGTATTAAGCTTTGCGTTAAACGAGTTGCCCGGTGGGATAGCTGGTACAGTGCGAGAGGAAGGTTCGGCCTGGCCGATTGCCGGTGCGGTCATTACTGTACGACAAGGAAGTCCGTCTGGAACGATACTGGCTATTGTCCTGACGAATGCGCAGGGTCAGTATATGGTGAGTGGACTGTCTCCTGGGAGCTATACACTGATCGCAAGTGCTACGGGATTCGCTGCTGAGGCTTCAACAGCTATGGTCGGATTGGGGGCGACTACCGGCCTTGATTTTTCTTTGCAGAATCTGCCTGCGAACGTCACAGGCGAAATTAGTGACGCCCTTCTCAGCACACCTTTGCCGAATACACTTGTCCGCTTGCTGGGCAACAATAACACGATTCTCTTTTCTACCCAGACAGACGCTCAAGGGATATACTTCATTGATGGATTTGTGGCTGGCAATTACACGATTTTGGCAAGGAACGAAAGCTATCAGAGGGAGAGTGTCTCCTTTGATGTAGCTCCCGGGGGAACAGCTACAGTCAATATCCCACTGGACCCGAATCCTGGTATTTTGCAGGGCACTGTCAGGGATGCACTTGATGGTACGCCGCTGGTAGGAGCGGAAGTATTGATCTTTTTCCCTGGTACAAACAACTTGTTATCTCGTACCGTTACGGACGGTCTCGGCCAGTTTAAAATCGACGGCTTGGCTCCGTTAACCTATACACTTGCGATAAGCGCTCAAAACTACACCACCCAGCCTGTTGGTGCGACGATCTTTTCCGGGCAGACGACTACGATTGATGTGGGGCTTCCCCCCTTCCCAGCTACTGTAACAGGTCAGGTACAGGCTGCTGGCGGAGGCGTTGTTCCAAAAGCATTGGTACAGGTGAAGGATTCACATGGAACATTGTTCGGAAGTGCAATTACGGATGACTCGGGCAATTTCTCTGTTGGTAACCTTCCGCCTGGGACCTATTTGATTAGCGCAAGTGAAGATAGCTACGCAACAGCAACACAAAGCATAACAGTGCCGACTGGACAGACAATAAGCGGAGTCATTCTCACGATGTCTCCTCTTCCAGGCAACATCATGGGACAGGTGACCAATCAGTTGACGGGACTCCCGATCACGGGAGCGGCTGTTAACGTGCAACTGTTTGCCAATGGCCAATTTATTGCCAACACCGTAACAAATCAGAGCGGGCAATTCCAGGTGAATGGCTTGACAGCCGGAGTTTACAATGTCATAGCAAGTGCAGATGGCTTCGGTACACATTACGGCACAGTTACGGTCGCAGGCGGGCAGACGACCGTAACGACAGTCGAGCTATTGCCATTCGTTGGAACGATATCCGGGATTGTCCTCTTGCCAGACGGAAGTCAAGCCAGCGGAAACAATATTCAATTGTCGTTATTTCATTCAAGCCAGATTCGCCTGCAAAATATCCTAGCTGAGCCGGATGGCACATTCCATTTTGTCAATGTGGCGCCGGGGACGTATACCGTTATCGGGACCATCCCAGGCATTGGTATCGGTCAGGCAGAAGCAGTCGTTTTGCCGAACCAAACAACCTTTATCATCATCCGCCTTTCTCAAACGGGTACGATACAAGGAACGGTTCGATCTGGTTTAACAGGCTTGCCAGTTGCTGGAGCGACCGTATATGTGCAAACGGTAAATCAACCAAACAGAACGACTGTGGTCGTCCAAACAGACAGCTTCGGGAGGTACAAGGTGACTGGTCTTGCTCCTGGCACCTACTTGGTTGTAGCTAATGCGTTGGGGAGTGGAGAAGCGAGAGGGACAGCGACGCTAGGTGCAGGGGAAATCGTGACGCTCGACCTAGTTCTGGTTCCAGCAGCTATGAGTGGATCTTTTCGAGTCGCAACATGTCCGACCATCTTGTTTACCCCATTTTGATGTTCTGGAGAATCGCTCCACTAAAAAATAAAAATATGGCGGATAACTCCTTTTTTGATATAATGGCTGTAGAAATACAGCTATTTTGTTTTGGGGAAAAACAACAAGGGGGAGCGAGCCATATGGTGAAACAGCAGGAGGAGCTGGCCCATCCATTGACAGCTACCATCACGAAGACAAATACGCTTTTGCATATTCAGAGTCTCCTTCCCTCCTTTACGAAATCGGAGCAAAAGGTTGCCCATATCGTCTTACAGCAGACAGACAGCGTGATTTATTCATCGGTGATTGACCTTGCCGAAAAGGCAGGAGTGGGCGAGACGACCGTTTTGCGATTTTGCAGGAAAATAGGCTTCCATGGCTATCAGGAGTTCAAGCTGGCATTGGCACAGGAATTAGTCAATCCAGTCAAAAACTTGCATGGCGAAGTAGGAGAAGACGATTCTCTGGACATCATCACGCACAAAGTAACCGCAGCCAATCAACAGGCGATCGGGGATACCTCGGCCCTGTTTCAGATCGAACAACTGGAGCGTTGTGTAGACCTTTTGCAAAAAGCAAACACGATCCATTTTTACGGGGTAGGTACGTCAGCGGTAACAGCCCAGGATGCCAAGTACACATTCTTGCGGATCGGGCTTCGCGTGGACGCTTTTAATGAATCGCATCTGCAAGCGATGGCTGCGGCTACTCTGGGACCGGGGGATGTTGCGATCGGTTTGTCTGTATCAGGCAGTACGAAAGACACGATCGATTCATTGAAAGTCGCCAAGCAGGCAGGCGCAACTTGTATTTGCCTGACGCACTATCGACGCTCACCGATTACGAACGTAGCGGACATTACGCTATTGACCGCTGCGCAAGAAGGTCCATTGCAGGGAGGCTCTCTCGCAGCCAAAATTGCGCAGCTGCATGTACTGGATGTCATTAGTACGACAATCACGATGCGCAACAAGGAAAAGGCCCTTTTATATAAAGAAAGAACAGCGAAGGCTGTCCTGGAGAGAAAATATTAAGTGGTTTACCTTATATGGAATAGGAGTGGTTGGAAATGAAGCTCGTGATCGTGAAAGATTACGCGGAGCTCAGCAGAAAAGCTGCTGAAATGCTCGTGAGCGAAGTAAAAGCAAATCCGAAAACCGTCTTTGGTCTTGCAACCGGAGGCACGCCAGTAGGGATGTACCGTGAGCTCATCAAGCTGTCGCAAGCACAGAGCATTGATTTTTCGCAAGCGAGCAGCTTTAATCTGGATGAATACGTCGGAATTTCCTCGACTCATCCGCAAAGCTATCGCTCGTATATGCAAGAAAACTTGTTCAATCACATCAACATTCCTGCGGAGAATACACATGTGCCAGTTGGGAATACGCCAGATCATTTGGCAGAGTGTGCACGCTATGAGGAAGCAATTCGTTTGGCAGGTGGGATCGACATCCAGGTGCTGGGGATCGGCAATAACGGCCATATTGGCTTCAACGAGCCTGGCTCCCCTGCCGATTCATTGACACGCGTCGTCCAACTCACTGACAGCACTATCGAAGCAAATGCCCGCTATTTTGATAGTGTGGATCAGGTGCCGACTCAGGCCGTTTCTATGGGAATCAAGACGATTCTTGGCGCTAAAAAAGTCGTACTTCTCGCAAGTGGAGAGGCAAAGGCAGAGGCAGTGCGATTAATGCTAGAAGAAGAGCCTACGGCAGATGTCCCAGCCTCCTTATTGCAATTGCATAGAGATGTAACCGTTATTGTAGATCAGGAAGCAGCGAGCAAGCTGACCACCTCCGTACTGGCAGGAACCAAACCAAGCGGCAGCTAATGCACCGCTTGGTTTTCATTTTGCTTGTTCACCAATCTGTTCCGAATACGAACTTGTTCCTTATGCTATACTGGGAATGTTGCAAGAAGGTCACCAGATTTTTCAAAGGAGCTGATTTTAATGAGCGCAAACGAAGCGTTGCTTACATTAGAAGGTTGGTATACGTATCATAATTTCCGCACCATCAATTGGGAAAAGTGGAAAGCAGCGTCCGCAGCAGAACGCCAAGAAGCGTTGGACGAGCTGAATACATTGATCCGCACATGGGAAGCGAATGAGGGCGAGAACCAAGGAAGCACGGCTGTGTACTCCATCCTCGGACACAAAGCAGACCTCGTGTTCATGTTCCTGCGTCCAACTATGCAAGAACTCGATGAGATCAAAACAGCGTTCAATAAAACCCGCTTTGCTGCTTATACAGAAGCTCCTTATTCGTATGTATCCGTAGTAGAGCTGAGCAACTATGTACATAACCCAGGCGAAGATCCAAAAGCGAACCCGCATGTGCGCGACCGCCTCTATCCGATCCTGCCAAAATGGGAGCACATTTGCTTCTATCCAATGAACAAAAAACGTGATCTGCAAGACAACTGGTACATGCTCTCCATGCAGGAGCGCCAAGAAATGATGCGCTCCCACGGCTTGATCGGTCGCTCCTACGCTGGCCGCGTGAAGCAAATCATCGGTGGCTCCGTTGGTTTCGACGATTGGGAGTGGGGTGTTACCCTGTTTGCCAACGATCCGCTGGAATTCAAGCATATCGTCTACGAAATGCGCTTTGACGAAGTGAGTGCGCGCTTCGGTGAATTCGGCAACTTCCTTGTAGGAAACGTATTGAACGTAGAAACACTGGCGAAAAAGCTGGAAGTATAATCAACATGCCCAAAAATCCGCTGTGCGAGATCGTCGCATTGGCGGATTTTTTTATTGGGCCTATTGTTGATCGTGATAAACGGCGTACTGGCAGGCGATAATGAACTTATGAAAATGCTTGAACAGCCACTCCTCACCGCATAAATACCCGCGCCGACATTCCTGCAAAAATTTATGAAACCTTGTCTTTGGTTCGCGGACACTTTTTGTTAAAGTAAACAGGAAAGCATTTTTGACAGCGGAGGGGAACAAGACTGGGCTTTCTCAAGTTTAAAATTGGTTATCGTACGTTAAAAACAGCCATTGGAACGGCTATCTCGATTCTGATCGCCCAGCAGCTAGGCTTGATGTTTGCTTCTTCAGCGGGGATCATTACGATCTTGTGTATTCAGGTAACAGTCAAGCAATCGTTTCAGACAGCGTGGAATCGGATTCTGGCCAGTTTATTGGGTCTGGGAATCGGTGTCTGCCTGTTTTCCCTTATGGGCTATACGCCGATTGCCATTCTCCTTTTCATTTTGCTTTTCTTGCCGCTCGCGGTACGTTTTGGCATTCAGGAAGGCTTCGTCAACAGCATGGTTGTGCTTATGCATCTGTATTCTTCAAAGAGAATCGACGGGATGCTATTGCTAAATGAGGTCGCTTTGCTCGTCATCGGTGTGGGTGTAGCCCTACTGGTCAATCTGTACATGCCGAGCCTGGATAAAGAGCTAAAAGGGATGCAAGTAAAGGTGGAGAAGCTGTTCAGCAAAATCTTGCGGGAGTTCTGCTACTACTTGCGTCACGGGGAAAGTGAGTGGGACGGGAAAGAATTGATCGAAACAAATGGTGTATTGGAAACGGCGATTCGTTTGGCTTCACGAGATGTTGGCAATCGATTGGGCCGTCGTAACGATTCGTACTACGAGTATTTTGTGATGCGGCAAAAGCAGTTCGAGCTACTGGAACGCATGATGCCGATCGTCTCTTCCTTGGACAATCAGGTGGCGGAGAGCCATCGGATCGCAGATTTTCTTGAGCGAATCAGCGACTCGGTACATCCGGGCAATACCGCCTACCGCTTTATCGACCAACTGCGCGTGATGCAAGAGGAGATCAAGGCAGCAGATTTGCCGCGAACGCGAGAGGAATTTGAGACGCGTGCCTCGCTGTTCTACCTCCTTCGGGAAATTGAGAGCTATTTGTTCATCAAGCATGAGCTAGGCAAGAACAGGGACGAAAAGGCACAGGTGGCAAAGAGTTAGACAGAACAGTACGTAACAATGAAAGAGTTGTAGAATACAGAAGGAAGGCTGCGAATACTTTTCGCAGTCTTTTTTTGTTTTTCGGTAAAAACCCTGTGAACTTTTCATTAAAACCAAAAAATTACACAGTTGTCCTAGTACGTTTTTGAACTTACTTGTATACCGTGTACAAGCGGCGAAAAAAAATCAAAAGAGTAGGATCAAGGAGATGAGAGTGACCAGATGAAAATAATTGTGAATGAAAAAGAGTTGAAAGAGTATTTTCAAGGGCTGCGACGTCTCGTTTGGGGAAAAGACCAAAGAGACGAAGAAGTCGAAAATGAGAAGGAAGAAGCAGTTCGTTGTTCGCTTCGCAAAGAGCTGTATGCAGAAGAATTCGCCGCGTTTCTGCAAGAAAACCACAGTGATTTGCGACAAGATTCTTTTCGTAAAGTGCTGCTGCGCTATTTGCATGAAACCGTCGAGCTGGGAACAGATGCAGGAAGTGTCACAGGGGTCCTGAACGAGGTTGGCCGGGACTATGCTGAAATCATAGAGTCAAGCGGTACACGTGTGCTGATTCGTTTCACGCAAATTAATTATGTTCATGAGGTGTAAGGAGGAGAAGACAAATGAACTATGTTCAGAAATTGAGAACGTTTATAGGCGATAGTGTACAAGTCATAACCGGATTGGACGTGACTACCGGTGAGTTGCTCGGCGTGACCAATTCGACATTAACCGTGCTTGCAGCAAGTGAGCCCGGCTATGGCGGTGGCCAAACAGTGGTATTTCAACTCGATCGCATCACGTATGTGCGCGTTCTCTAATGGCAGAGCAGCAAGGGAGAAGGGGCCTAGTGCCCCTATCCATTCTAATTCCTGCCGTGCATGGGACAGCTCATTTGCCAAAGCTGATTGCGGTATGTAAACAGCTTGCACCTCTGGAGATCATCGTGATTTCGAAAAGGGCACTGGAACATGAAGCAGGTGTGCGCGTCGTTCTTGCAGAGGCAGTCGAGAATCTATTCTCATGGCGGAGAGAGGCTGCCAAGCATGCAAAAGGGAGTGTCCTGCTTTTTCTCGGCGAAGAACAAATCGAAACGCTGTCTGGATTGCAGCGCTTCTTGTTCCCGATTTTATATGGCAATGCACAGGTCGTTTTGCCCCAGCATGATCTGCGACACAGGAGGATGACAAAACCAAGGCCCATCCACAGTTTTTCCCTGCTGGTAAATAACCTCTTCGGTCGCGCTGATCTGCGCGAAGCTTCCTTGCTTGACACACCTCACGCAATAACCAGAGAGGCACTTTCCAAAATCGGAGTGGAACAGTTGGCACAGCCTGCCGAAGCGCACAAGCGGGCGGTCATGAGCGGGCTGTCCATTACCGCGCAAACCATGGGAACAGGGACGGAAGAACGGATGTTTTTGCCACAGCTTCACGGTTCGTTGCTCAAAGAGCTCTCTTTGTATGAAAAGCTGGTGATTGCCGAACAGCTTGATCTCGTCTCGCGTCTTCCTTTTCGCGGCGGACTGTCCGATGGAGGTCGGCGAAGAGATGTAGCAGAGAATGTGGGCGGTAAAAACTGGGGTATGCCTGTGATGCAGGTAGGCAAATGGCCCTTGCGACGAACAACTCTTTACGGTGGGAAGACGGTATCGGTGATCATTCCAGCCCTAAACGAGGCAGCGACGATCCAGCAAGTGATCCGTGAAGTTCTTCGGCTGGAGCCTGTTGAAATTATCGTGGTCGTCAATGGCTCGATTGATCAAACGGCAAAGCTTGCCCGTGAATGCGGCGCGACGACCGTAGAGTTCCCTTATGCATTGGGTGTAGATACAGGACGGGCAATTGGAGCAAGTCTGTCGAAAGGCGACATCCTGTTGTTTGTCGATGCGGATACGATTATAACCGCCTATGATCTGTATCCATTTGTTCTCGCATGCGAGTGCGGCGTGGATGTGGCCCTAAATGACGTTTCTGTATTTCTGAATCAACCTTGCGTAGACAATGTCTTTGTGGCTTGTCGCCAAGCTCTCAACTTGGCTTTAAATCGTAAGGATTTGGGGATCGGGTCTATGGTGACCGTCCCCTTTGCCTTACGAAGGGAAGCGGTTGCTCCGCTCGGGTGGCCCATACTGCTCTGCCCGCCAAAAGCCCAAGCAGCATACGCACAAGCAGGTGTAAAGATGGAATTGGTTCATCAGGTGAACAGCTTCACCTCCAACCGACTCCGGCCAGAAAAACACTTCGCCAGCTCTGGAATGCCCCCTGCCGTCGAACAGATTGCGGGTGACCACGTGGAAGCTTTGCAGTTTCTGGCAAATGAGCGGTGACGTGATGCGATTTGAAAACAAGAAGACTGGAAGGAGGAAATGAAAGTGGCAAGAGAGAGAATAGAAGGTCTGGTAAGTGTTGTCATTACCAATTTCAATAGGGCTGCTTATATACGTGAATGCTTGGACAGCATCCTCCAGCAAACCTATGAGAATTGGGAGATTGTCCTGATCGATGATGCATCGACAGATCATTCCGTAGAAGTGGCCAGAGAATGGCTGGAAGAGAGTAAAAGTTTTTTTCCAAGAGAGAATCAGGTGCTGATTCATGAGCTCCCTCGCAATATTGGCTTTTCGGGTGCCATCAACGTCGGGCATTACCTGAGCAGAGGCGAGTTCATCGCGATTCAGGACTCGGATGATTTCTCCCATATCCTGCGTCTTTCGCGGCAGGTTGAATACTTGAAAAATCATCCCCAGGTCGATTTGGTCGGTACGAATTACTACGCGTTTTCGTCCGATCAGCCGGAAAATAAGCAGCTTGCTGGATGGATCAAGTACGGCGATGACATTCGCAAAGTATACGGAAACGGGGGACACTGCGTCTGTCACGGAACCTGCATGTTTCGAGGGCGATTGTTTGACCAGATTGGTGGCCCGACACGCCGGATTGAGGGTGCAGAAGACTACGAATTTATCGCCAAAGCTTTGAATGCGAGAGCAGGCGTGAACAATATAGCAGAAGCATTGTATTATTACCGCACCCACGCTGAGCAGCGTTCGGCCCACTATTATCGGAAGAAGGGAGGGTAAAAAGTTGACTAGCAGTAATGATCGGATATTGATGGTGCTGGACAGTTTGAGGACAGGCGGAACGGAGACATATGTTCTTAGCATGGGTAAAGCATTGAGGAAAAAAGGCGTGCAACTGTTTTATGCAGGTGGCAATGGCCCTTTTTACCAAGAATTTGTTGATGCAGGCTTTTTGATAGAACCAATAGAATCCGCACGTGAGCCGCTCCAGGCACGCAGACAGCATCTGATCGAGTGTTACCGTGCATGTATGAAGAAGCATCGTATTACCATCGTCCATGTGCACCAGACGCCATCAGGTTTTCTTGCTGCTACGGCAGCCAATGAGCTCGGCATTCCTGTCGTGTTCACCTTGCATGGAACGTACTATCCAAAGGATGAGGCGATAAAAGTAGCCCAGCTCTGCTCCGCTGTTATCAGTGTGAGTAAGCCTGTCCAACTATTCTGGCAAAGGCGAGGGGTAAAAACCACACTCATTTCCAATGGGGTTGATGTAGAAGAGTTTCAGTCTGGCTCTGCAAGTAAGGCTGATGTGCCGTCATTGCCGCCTAATGCCATGGTGGTTACGTACGTGAGCCGGTTGGCTTGGCAAAAAGCGACGGTGTGCAACATGGTGTTGCGGGCAACCAAAACACTGCGGAGTGAAATCCCCAACCTGCATATCGTGGTGGTGGGTTCAGGTGCCCAGGCCATTCATGTTCATGAGTTGGCTAAAGCTCTGAATAAAGCCGCTGGGGAGCCCTATATTCACATTGTGGGGGAGCAAACAGATGTCCGGCCGTATTACGAAATCAGTGATTTGGTGATTGGAACAGGGAGGGTCGCACTCGAAGCGATGGCGTGTGGAAAGCCTGTGCTTGCAATCGGTAATCATGGCTACGTCGGTTTGGTCGAACCTTCGTCTTACGAGTTGGCTTGGGACTGTTACTTCGGTGACCATTCCTCCGTGCAGAAGCCGTCTCCTTCGTTGATTGATAGTGCTTTGCGTCAAGCATGTAGCGACCGGAGTTATTTGAAGGAAATAGGAGGTAAAGGAAGAGCGTGGATTCAAAACCATTTTCATATCACGCAAAAATGTGCCTCCTTGCTTACCGTTTATGCACAAATAAAGAATGGAGGGGGGGCGACAAGCATGAAAAAAATTTTGTACGTTGGCTGGTTAGGTTTCAACAATTTGGGCGATGAGCTGATGTGGCATGCCTTTTACGATTTGTCATGCAAATACCTCGACCCTACACAATACAAGGTAATACCTTCCCTGCCCGGGGTTGATCTGAAGGATTTAAGCCCATATGACACCGTCGTTTTGGGGGGAGGATCGCTTCTCATCCCGGGGTATGTGGATGTAGCTTATCGTGCTGTTGAACAGAAAAAAAATCTATGGGTCTGGGGAAGCGGATTTGATTCGCAAGATCAAGTCGAGCTGGATTCTTCCGGCAGATTGACGAACAAGCTGATAACTGGCCAAGATAAAATGAGCCACATGCTGCAAAAAATCGCTGAGCACGCCACGTTTTTTGGTGTACGCGGACCACTTACACTCCAATACCTCCAGCAAGCGGGAGTGGGAGAAAGGGCAGCGATTAGCGGAGACCCGGGGATGCTGCTTCTCCCCGCATCATTGCCAACAGTGGTAGATAAAAGCAAGCGATCCACGATTGGCATCAACTGGGGTACGTCCTATAACCGGATTTATGGGAAAAACGAGACCGCAGTAGAGGATGGGCTTGTACATGCAGCCAAGAAGCTGATCAAGGCAGGCTACGATATCCACTTGCTCACCATGTGGGGACCGGATCGGGAAGCCATTAAAAGACTGTACAAAAAAATCGACGATCCAGCTCATACAATCCTCGACCTGGAGCTGCACGATCATAAACGAATGCTGCAACTGATGAAAGGCTTTCAGGCGACGATCAACTTTAAGTTGCATGCGAATGTGCTGAGTGCCGCTGCGGGTGTTCCGTTCGTTTGTTTGGCGTACCGCATTAAGGGCATAGACTTCGCTTATTCACTGGATCTCCCAGAGCTCATCGTGTCAACAGGCGAGCCGCAATTAGGTGAACGAATTCTTTCCTGCACCTGGGAGGCAATCGCACGCAAGGAGCAGATCGCAGCAAAATTGGCGGCGAGTCAGAAAAAAATGATCGAGAATTTGGAGCTGCCGTTCATCCAAGGCTTGCTGTAAGGCCATTTGTACAATGAAAAAGAAAAAGACGAGGGGACCTGCATATTCGCTACAGGTCCCCTCCATCGTTGTCGTGACAAAAATCAGTACTCACTATGCTCCCGCAAGCTGGCTACAGGAACACTCATCTCCTGATCCGGCTGGTTGAGCGGGTAAATCCTCGCCATGTCGTTGTCATCATCGATATGCTGGATGTATACAGGTATTCCGTCGCAGGTAACATTCGCCATAACGGGCGAAGCGGCGATTTCTTTCGCGCGCTGTATATTCATTTTGATTCCTCCTGTCATTTGTAACAGTTTTAATATGTACGTCAGCCCAGCATGGTATACTTTTTACGCCTGTTGACATTCCCTAAAATATGTAATAAATTGAAGATAGAAATTACTACGAAATCGTACTAAAAGGAGTCGCCGGTATGCATCAACTATACGACCTCTTTCTGAAAACCGGTTTACGTCCGTTCGCCTTTATGTCCGATACGATGCAGTTGGAAGAAAAACTGACTCGCTCTGATTTGTCGACCCTCCTCATCCTGCTTTTCCGCGGAGACTTGACGATGTCAGAGCTGGCTGCGGAGATGGGGGCGCCGCTTAGTTCGATGACTAGCATCGCGAAACGGCTTGAACGCAAGGGATACATCGCGAGGGCTACCTCTGTAGAGGATCAACGGGTGAAGCTCGTCACGCTGACACAACCAGGCAAACAGCTCGCCAAAGAATCGGAGCAAATGATGCTGACGATGCTGGGAAGGCTTCAAGAGGCATTTACGCCGGAAGAAATGGAGCAATTCACTACCCTTTTACTCAAAGCCGCCAAGGTATTTCAGGACGGAGGACCTGTCAAGCCTCGTGAAACAAAGGTTCGTTCCATCAAGATCAACATTGAGGAATAGTCTGATCGAGCCTGCTTCTTTTTTTGTCTAATTACTACGAAATCGTATTAAATGGATCGTGAAGGAGAGAGTCGAGATGAGAATCGTCATTTACACCGGTAAAGGTGGGGTTGGGAAGACGAGTGTTGCAGCAGCAACGGCTGTGAAGCTGGCAAAGCAGGGAAAGAGGACACTCGTACTCAGTACGGATGCCGCACACAGTTTGGCAGATTCATTGGGGACTGTGATCGGACCAGATCCCGTACCAATCAGTGAAAATTTATGGGGCCAGGAAGTAAACAGCTTGCGGGAAACCGAGCGCAACTGGGGAGCCGTTCAGGGATGGCTGACAACACTGCTCGACAAAGCACAGCTGACTGATATTACAACGGAAGAGATGCTCGTTTTTCCTGGCATGGAGGAAATGTTCAGTTTACTACAGATCAAGGAACACGCCATGAGCGGGAAGTTCGACGTCCTGGTAGTGGATTGTGCCCCAACCGGGGAAACACTGCGTCTGCTTAGTTATCCGAATGTATTGAATTGGTGGCTGGAGAAAATTTTTCCGACCGAGCGCAAGCTAATCAAACTGGTTCGCCCAGTGGCCAAGATCGTCAACAAAGTAGAGCTTCCTTCTGATGATGTACTAGACAGTGTCGAGCAGCTCGCTCGAGGGCTGGAGGAAATGCAACGCATTGTTTTGGACCCGGAGATTACATCAGTGAGGATCGTAGTAAACCCGGAGAAAATGGTGCTTGCGGAAGCAAAGCGATCGTTCACGTACTTGAATCTGTTCGGGTTCAATACGGATGCCATCATCGTGAATCGGGTGCTTCCGGACGAAGCAGGAGAAGGCTTTTTTGCCCACTGGCGAGAGCTGCAACGAAAGTATGAGAACGAAATCGTGGAAAACTTTCAGCCGCTGCCGATTTTGAAAGCACCGATGATGCCAAAAGAAGTGATTGGGCTTCCTGTTTTAGAAGAATTGGCAGATATCGTTTTTGGAACAGAAGACCCATCGGCCAGGCTTTATCAGGGCAGAACGGAACTGATTCGAGAAGTGGACGGCGAGCTGCATTTGGAGCTGATGATTCCTTTTGTGGATAAAGCAGCCTTGGATTTAACGCAAACAGGGGATGAATTGACCGTAAATGCAGGTGCCTACAAACGAAAAGTCATCTTGCCACGCGTATTAATGGGACGACGGGTTACAGGAGCGAAATATGCGGAAGATCGGCTGATCATTCGTTTTAGCGCAAGGGAAGGGGCTGCTCAGCATTGAGAGGTAAAGGATTGAATCGGGTGCTGACAATTCTTACGAACATGGAACAGTACGGAACCGAGCGCCATGTGAAAAATGCCTGCCAAGAATGGCTACTCGCATCGCGATCAGTGATCGACAGCATGATTGATGTGTTACAGGATGAACAAGACCGTCCGAGAGCTCATAAAATCAACATTTCTAAGGAATAGGCCAACTTGAGAGGAGAGAATTGACATGGTAAGTGGGATCAAGCGCCAAATGGGTTTCACTCTAATCATTACAGGACTGCTGCATACGGTTGTTGGTTTCTTTTTATACGCGGAGCCGCTTCAGCAGATCGTCGTAAACGGCTTTTGGAATGCGGTAGGGAAAGAAGAGGGTGCTGCTTTCTGGTTTCTGATGTTTGGCTTTTTGTTGATGTTGCTCGGATATATGGCGGATTGGCTGATGAAAAAGAAGGGAATGGAGACGCCAGCTGCCTTTGGGTGGACGTTACTCGGGATATGTGTGGTCGGGGTAATTGCCATGCCTACCTCTGGCTTCTGGCTTGGTATACCACAGGCTGGCATCCTGCTGCGCAAGTGATGTAAGAAATTTGCGGATAGGTAGATGGTTCAGATAAAATGAATGTAACCATTTTCCATATGGTTCAATATCCGAGGTGATCTTCCTTGAACTTCTTAGATGCAAATAACCCCCCCTTTACACCAGAGGATCCTGATGTGTACAGTCCGGTACTAGGTGGGCCATACAAGCTGACAGGAAAACTAGAGTCGCAGTACGTCCCTCATCGAGATCCACAGGCGGTGAATTTTCAGCTATGTCTCGTGGGGAGATAGCGGAGTGGGCAACTTCTTCGTTCGCAGGGAGGATCTGCTTCGTCGGGATTTTTCAAAGGCTTCGTATACATGGGATTGTTTATAAAAGAAAGATGGGGATACAACGATGGCGCACATACATGACGTCCAAACCTTAATCAAAGAATCGCAAAAGACCAGAGTGAAATACTTGTTCTTTTGGGGACATACACAGAAGGAATCAGGCACGATCGATAAATCTTGCTTCAGCCAATGGTATCCGGCCGCATTTGTAGAGGACGGTATCACGTACCTGACCGCTGAGCATTACATGATGGCGAAAAAGGCTGAGCTGTTCGGCGATCTTGCCATCCGTGATGAAATACTCAAGAAAAGCCATCCAAAACAAGCGAAGGATTTGGGACGAAAGGTTCATTCCTTTGACGAGGCTGTGTGGAATGCGAACAAGACGGCGATTGTACGTCAGGCAAACCTGTTAAAATTCAGCCAGCATGCCGATTTGAAAGCATACCTCTTGGACACAGGTGACCGCATTATTGTCGAAGCGAGTCCTTATGATCGGATATGGGGAATCGGGATGGCCCAAGATCATCCGCATGCGGAACAGCCCGAGAAATGGCGGGGAGAAAATTTGCTCGGTTTTGCATTGATGGCAGTCAGGGAGCAGTTGCGTTCGTGATTCGGATTACCAAAATCGGAGAAGAACCCGTCGAGCAGGTTCCCTATCTAGCAGCAGGCGCGAATGGCAAAGGTGTTGTTCCGAGCATGTTGCCTATCTTTTTTGGGGAAATGGCGAATATTCCTGAAGCTTATGAGGCGATCATCATTACTTCCGATCTGCAAGGGGTGATAGAGTCTTGGCACGGGCAGCAGCAGGTACTGCTTGGCGAAGCGTTGCCAGAGATAGTATCACTGTTACTCCAGATCGAAAAGTCATCCATTTCAAGGGAACGCGTTCTGGTCTTGCTATGCGGAGACTTGTATGCCGATCCTTGGAAACGGGGAAGTAGCGGGGACCCTTCCTCCGTATGGCAGGCCTTTCAACGCGAGTTTGGAGAGGTGGTCGGGGTTGTTGGCAATCACGATTGGTTTGACTCGGGTTCCTTCGCACAGCTTCAACGCATGGCAGACATCACCGTAATCAATGATCCTGAAATGGTGCAAATCAGCCAGCTCCGTATTGCGGGCCTGGGTGGAATCGTAGGTCGTGCGGATAAACCGAATCGGAGGGAAAGGAAGGAGTTCCTGAATGGAATGCGGGAACTGCTTCGGAAGCAGCCTGACATTTTGTTACTTCATCAAGGTCCGGATGAGCCTTCATTCGATCTGCAAGGCTTGCCTGAAATTCGTGAGTGCTTGCAGCAGTATCCTCCAGTACTCGTCTGCTGTGGGCATGTTCACTGGGAGCGGTCTTGGATCGAGCTTGCCCAAGGGACACAAGTGTTAAACGCGGATGGGAAGCTATTTGTCTTTACGAAAAAAAGTGGTTGAGCAGACGTTGTGCTGTCGACCACTTTTTTCTATCTACTGAACGGAAAATGCATTTTTTACCTGATCAAGCGACATGACCATCTGCCCATACAGCTTCCCGTCTGGAGTTGCGGGATCATACGGATTGGACTGGGGCAAGGAAACAGCGTAGACAAGCCCATGTGTTTGTTCCAGTACATCCCCCAGCGGAGGTCCTTCCATTTGGGACAGGTGATTCCAATGGGGTACCGTCATGACAAAAATGGTAAGGAGTGAGGATTGTTCCTCCTTTCGCTGGTTGGGAGCGAACATAAAATGCACTTCGTATTTCGTCGGCACATCCAGCTTGCCCTCCAGTGGCTGTTGGCGAGGCGGACGTTTTGGTGTTGATGAAAACTCCTTCACGATGTAATTTCCTGTCCAAGAGGGCGGAATGGTAAAAGTAAATGTCTCGGTGATCGGGATCGGCACCGTGAACTGATTGTTTATGGTTCGACCTTTGATCTCATCGGTTGCAGGTCTTTTCACTTCTCGTTCAGGGTCAGATGGAGCCGTTTGCTGTGGCGGTGGTGCTGCTTGTGGACCTGGCAGTGAACAGGCGGAGAACAGAAAAATGATGATGAGTCCTACAGAGAAATACGTTGCTGCTTTCATCACGGTCCTCCTTGATGTATAAAACACTCCCGTTTATTCATTCCACGCAAGGAGGAAAACTATTCCATATTCCTATCATGAATATTTATTCAATAAAACATATTTTTCTTGAATATCAGAAAATATATAATTATAATTTAAATCAGAAATCATTTCCGGTATTCGGAAAAACTAATACGCAATTCATCCGGGAGATAAATGGGGGATAGCAGGATGATTGAGGTTAAGCAGCTTGTCAAATCTTTTGGCCCGTTAACCGTGTTGAAGGGCGTTACGCTCACGGTGGAAGAAAAGGAAGTTGTCGTCTTGCTTGGGGCCAGTGGTTCAGGCAAAAGTACTTTACTCCGATGTTTGAATTTTCTGGAATTTTATGACAGCGGAGAGATTCGAATCGGTGGTCAGCAGATTGATCCACACAAGACGAATCTGAATCAGTTCCGAGCCGAGGTCGGCATGGTTTTTCAGCACTTCAATCTGTTTCCGCACAAGACCGTGTTAGAAAACGTGATCGAGGCACCTGTTCACGTCAAAGGGATGAATCCAACAGAGGCCAAACAATTAGCGTATGAGCTCCTGAAAAAAGTAAATATGCAGGACAAAGCCGATGTCTACCCGGACATGCTCTCCGGTGGACAAAAGCAGCGGGTTGCCATCGCACGGGCACTAGCGATGAAGCCGAAGATCATGCTGTTTGATGAGCCTACCTCTGCACTCGATCCCGAGCTCGTCGGTGAAGTGTTACAGGTCATGAAGCAGCTCGCCAAAGAAGGAATGACGATGATCGTCGTGACGCATGAAATGGGCTTCGCTCGTGAAGTAGCAGATCGGGCGGTGTTCATGCACGATGGGCAAATCCTCGAGCAAGGACCGCCGAGAGAATTCTTTGAAAATCCGCAGCATGATCGTACCAAGCAATTTTTAGGCAGCATCCGTTAAAATCCACGAAAAAGCTAGTTCAAAAAGGCGTCTTTTGATCACGAATAATAGAGATGAATACAGGGGGAATCACCAATGAAAAAACGTGCAAAATGGTCTGGAATTTTGTTGTCCACTGTTCTGGTAGGCTCGTTGTTGCTCTCGGCTTGTGGATCACAGGAAAGTGCGCCAGCAGCAGGTGGACAAGCTTCTGGAGACGGGGGAAAGAAAGATTTTACGTACGCCATGAGTGGCGTATACAAGCCGTTTAGTTTCAAGGAAAACGGGCAATTGACCGGCTTTGACGTAGAGATCGGACAAGCGCTGGCAGAAAAAATGGGCATGAATGCAGTGCCGATCACCAATCCATTCGAAACGATCATCCCCGGTCTGGACGCGAAAAAATACGACGCTGTCATCGGGAGCTTGACCGTCACACCTGAACGCCAAAAAGCTGTTCTGTTCACGAATCCATACTACCGTTCCGGTTCGCAAATTTTCGTGCAAGAAGGCAATACAGCGATCAAGAGCAAAGAGGATTTGAAAGGCAAAAAGATCGGCGTCGTGAAAGCATCCAACTACTTGGATTGGGCGAAAAAGCTGACCGATGAAGACAAAATTACTCAGTATGATAGCGATATCACCGCTTTGCTGGACTTGCCGACAGGACGTCTCGATGCTGTGATTACCGACCAGGTAGTAGGCTTGCGTTTCATTAAAGAAGGCGGCGGAAAAGTGATTGATGTAGGTGAACCACTCAGCTTTGACGAGCAAGCGATTGCTGTGCGCTTGGGTGACCAGGAGGCAGTGGAGCGGATCAACAAGGCATTGGATGAGATCGTCAAAGACGGTACCTATGAAAAGATCAGCCAAAAATGGTTTGGTCGCAATATCTTGCAAAAACAGTGAGTGGGCAACGGGGTGTCCGTGATGGACGCCCCCCTTTTTAACGCTTCATGTGAGGAGGATTGAACGTGATTATTGATATTTTTCTATCCAGTTATCCCCTTTTTCTAAAAGCGACATGGCTCACGGTTCAGTTGACGGCAGTTGCCCTGATCCTCGGTTGTGGGGTAGGTCTTGTCATTGCCTTTTTCCGAATATCCGATTCCAAAGTGTTGAACTACATCGCACACACCTACATTACCGTCATTCGTGGAACGCCTTTGATTGTGCAAATCTGTATTCTGTACTTCGGCTTGGCGAATATGGTGACATTGTCCCAGTTTTGGGCAGGGGCCATCGCGCTTGCGGTTCATAATGGTGCGTATATTGCAGAAATCTTCCGAGGCTCCATCCAGTCAATCGATCGCGGGCAGATGGAGGCTTCCCGATCACTCGGAATGTCGTATCCGTTGGCGATGCGCAGAATCATTTTGCCGCAGGCGTTCCGTCGGGCGATCCCATCGCTTGGCAACCAGTTCATTATCGGGTTGAAGGATTCGTCGTTGGTCGCCTACGTAGGGATGCAGGATTTATGGGGAACGGGCCTCGGTGAAGCAGCTTCCAACTACAAGCAGTTGGAGACGTATATGGTCGTCGGGTTGTACTATCTCGTGCTGATCATGATCTTCTCGTATTTCGTGAACAAGCTGGAAGCAAGACTTGCCAAAGGAAAAGCCCCCACTAAACAAACGAAAGATAACACGAGTGTTGCAGCGTAACTTTATGTCATGGAGGACGAAAGAAGGATGGTTCAATCAGTCGAACGGGCGATGAAAATTATTCGGGTACTGATTTCAGACGAAAAACATGCTTGGCCGATTTCGGAGCTGGCGAGCGCAACAGGTCTTCCAATCAGTACGCTCCACCGTTTTCTCGAATCCATGATCCAGTTCGGATTGGTTGAGCAGGATCCAGTCACCAAGCATTACAAACCGGGATATACGTGGATGGAAATCGGTTTTATCCTGCATGAAAAGCTGAACCTGCGGGCTGTGGCGAAACCTTTCATGGAGGAGCTGGCGAATGAAGTCGAGGAGAGTATCTTCCTCAACGTATTGGCGGGGACGGATTCGATGCCGATCGAAAAAGTAGAAAGTCCACTGAAGATACGCATCGACGAGAACCTGGGGGAGCGGATACCTCTCACAATCGGCGCCCCCAGTAAAATCATTCTCGCGTATTTGAAACAGGATGCGATTACAAAAGTCGTTTCCGCCCAGCTTGCCCGAGACAAGCAGCCGTCATTTTTGGAGCAGCTGAGTGAAGCCAAGAAAAGTGGCTATGCGATCAGCTACGAGGAGAAGACGGAAGGCACCATGGCAGTTGCCGCACCGATCATCGGCTACGGAAATCAACTCGTCGGAGCGCTCTCGATCAATGCTCCGTGCTTTCGGGTGACAGAAGATCGATTGCCCCAACTCATCGAAAAAGTGAAGCGTCAGGCTGCGACGATTTCGGCAAGAATCGGCGGAGCATAAGCAAACCCTCCATTCCAGCATCTGTTGGTGGAGGGTTTGCTTTTTTTAATAGGAACCATTGGATCTTTCAATTTTTTCGCCCTGAAAAACTGTGTTAGTGTGAAAGAAACAGTGGGGAGGGAAGATAGACATGTTTCCATTTCGCGTCATCAATCAGGAAACCACGGAAGATGTGCTGGATATGGCCAGCGTGATTGAAGTGGTCGAGCAAGCCTATCAAATGAAATCGAGTCAGCAGGCGACGTTGTTTCCGCTCATTTTTCATGAGTTCGTAGAGGGGAAAGCCGACATGGATATCAAATCCGGTCATTTGCCCCAAGCCGATATATTTGGACTCAAGCTCGTCTCGTGGTTCGGTGACAATGACAAGAAAGGCCTGCCACAATTAGTGGGTACGGTGATGGTATTGGATAGCCAAACTGGCGTACCGCAGGGGATTTTGAGTGGAGAGCACATCACTTGTATGCGTACAGGAGCTGCCGGTGGAATCGGGGCAAAGTATTTGGCACGTCCCGAATCAGAGAACCTGCTGATTGTCGGGACGGGACATCAGGCTCCTTTTCAAATCATGGCGACACTGATGACGATGACAGAGATCAAGCGGGTGTACATCTGCAATCCGCGATCACCAGAAAAGGCGCAAAGCTTTGCCGCCAACATCAAAGAAAGCTTATTGACCAGATTCGTCTCCAAATATGCAGGAGAAGAGTACGAGCGGTTTGCCAGCCGTTGTGACGTGCAGTTTATTGCAGTGGAGAACCTCGAAGAAGCGACTAGACAAGCAGATATTATCATCACCGCAACCTCTTCACGTGAACCGATGATCCAAGCGGAGTGGGTAAAGCCGGGGACGCATATTACTTGCATAGGGGCAGACATGGAAGGAAAACAGGAAATCGATGAACGGCTTTTTGCAAAAGCGCGCGTCTTCGTTGATGATGTTGGACAGGCTGTACGCCTGGGAGAGACGAAGGTAGCTGTAAAAAAGGGTCTGTTAACAGAAGGCGATATCGCAGCAGAGATCGGCAATGTCATCTCCGGTAATGCCCAAGGACGACAACATGTAGAAGAAATCACGATTTTTGATAGCACCGGGATCGCGTTCCAAGATTTACTTACAGCTGCACACATTTTGAAAGTGGCGGATAAACGCGGTGTAGGTACGATAGTTGATCTGTAAGAGTGAAAGGATAAGGAGAGGAACGACGATGAGAATTGCACCTTTTAAAGTAGAAGAATGGATGAACGCCTACGAGATGGAGGCAGTTTACAATATTGCCGAAACATGCGTTGATTCACTGACGGTAGAAGAGTTGATTCGCCTTTCCGATGAGCCGGAGGATTTTTTCCGCGAGATGGCCCAGAAGAAGCTGACGTACGGACATATCGAGGGTTCACCGGAATTCCGCAGCCTCGTCGCGAGTATGTATCAAACGATGAAGCCCGAGAACATTTTGGCGATGAACGGGGCGATTGGAGCGAATTTTCTTACCTTGTTCTCGCTCGTTGCGCCTGGTGACGAAGTCATTACCGTTCATCCCACCTATCAGCAAATTTATTCGGTACCGGAGTCGTTCGGAGCGCAGGTCAAGCTGCTCAGACTCTTGCCGGAAAATGATTTTCTGCCTGATCTGGATGAATTGCGCTCGCTCGTTACAGACAAGACCAAGCTGATCTGTATCAACAATCCGAACAATCCATCCGGAGCTTTGATGGGTGAAGGGTTGCTGCGAGAAATCGTAGAGATTGCCCGCTCCGTTGATGCCTACCTGTTGTGTGACGAGGTATATCGAAATTTGCACCAAGACCCGAAGGTTGTGGTACCATCCATCGTCGACCTGTACGAAAAAGGGATTGCGACAAGCAGCATGTCCAAAGTGTTTTCGTTGGCGGGCTTGCGTCTGGGATGGATTGCAGCACCTCAGGATGTGATCAAAAGCTGCTTTACGCACCGCGATTATACGACCATCAGCTGCGGGATGCTGGATGACATGCTGGCTGTCCATGCACTGAAAAACCGTGACAAGATTATGGAGCGCAGCCTGAAGATCGTGCGCGACAACCTGCAGATTCTCGATGAGTGGGTGGCGAAGGAGCCGTTGGTCTCTTACGTAAAGCCGCAGGCAGGAACAACCGCAATGCTCAAGTACGAGCTGGATATCCCTTCGGAAACGTTTTGCATTGACCTGTTTAAAACGACAGGGGCGTTTTTGACACCAGGCAGTTGCTTTGACATGGAAGGGTGGGTACGAATCGGGTACGCCTGCTCGACGGAAGTGCTTCAAGTAGGTCTGGCAAAAGTATCGGAGTTTTTGGAGTCAAACAAATAACGGATAAAACGGGAGGAGGAGTGTCCCTTCGGCGAGAGCAAAGGGACACTCTTGTCCTAAATTCTACCATTCTGGCATTTCTGATCACGATTCCTAACTGGGGGGATATCATGAGTCAGCTTAATGTAGATTTGCAGCCGAAAAAGCAGAAGAAGCTGTGGGAAGTCAATGTGTTCGCGTTACTTTTTGGCGTGATTGCGATTGCGGTCATCTTGACGTATATTTTGCCTGCCGGAGAATACGGACGAGTCGAGGTAAACGGCAGGAGTGTCATAGATCCACAGTCGTTTCAGTGGATTGAATCATCTCCAGTCAAGCCGCTCGGGCTGGTAAACAGCGTGCATACCGGTTTGGTGGAGGCCTCAGGCATTATCTTTTTTGTATTGATAATTGGCGGAACATTCGGCATTTTAACAGCCACTGGCGCGATTGAAGCTCTCATCGTTACGCTATCGCGTCTACTTAGGAATCAAGAGAAGTGGCTTATTCCCATCATGATGCTGTTTTTTGCGGCAGGCGGCTCGCTCATGGGAATGGCTGAAGAAACATTACCCTACATCGCGATCATGATTCCGCTGGCGATTGCTCTTGGTTTTGATGCAATGACTGGTGCTGCCATTGTGCTGGTAGGAGCGTCGGTCGGGTTTACATCTGCACTAATGAATCCGTTTACGGTGGGAGTTGCCCAAGGCATCGCTGAGCTGCCCACTTTTTCGGGAATGGGTTATCGAATGGCTGTTTTTGTCGTGATGTACTTCGTATCGACTGCATTCGTCCTGCGGTATGCGTCGAAAGTCAAAAAAGACCGTTCGCAGGGCTTCTTCGGGTTGTTTGAAGGGAAGAACACGGCTGAGCTTTTGCGTGAAGATTTGAAGCTGACGGCCAGACATAAAGGAATCTTGACTTGCTTTGTTCTCAATTTTGTCGTGTTGGTCTTTGGTGTCATTCAATACGGCTGGTATCTCACCGAGCTATCCGGAATCTTTCTGTTGCTGGCCATTATCATCGGAATCGTGGGAAGACTCGGTATCAATGAAATGGTAGACAACTTCATGAAAGGTGCTGCTGGCCTGATAGCCGGGGCCTTGGTCATTGGAGTTGCACGGGCAGTTGTTGTGGTGCTTAATGACGGTCACATACTCGATACGATTCTTTACTATTCTGCTGGTGTCTTGAATCAGTTGCCTAGTGCACTTACAGCGTTTGGCATGCTCGTCCTCCAAACCGTGATCAGCTTTATTGTTCCGTCCGGCAGCGGAATGGCTGCTTTGACCATGCCGATCATGGCGCCTTTGGCAGAATTGGTTGGCGTTACGCGTCAAACCGCAGTTCTTGCCTATCAGTTCGGGGATGGAATATCCAATATCTTTATTCCGACATCAGGCTATTTCATGGCTGGTTTGGCTTTGGCTGGCATCCCGTGGTTACGCTGGATGAAATGGATTATGCCGCTGATCCTGATGCAGTACGGGATTGCGACAGTAGCAGTCGTTATCGCGCATCTGATTGGTTATGGACCATATTGACGGGGGGAGATCATGAATGGCACTCTGCACACCCATTCTTGCACAATGGGCCATCAGTGAACGGCGATACTTGCATCAATATCCAGAGCTGTCTGGTCAGGAGTATCAGACAGCGGCTTATGTTCGGAAGTATTTACAGGAATGGAAGATGGAACTGATTCCATGTGAGGCGCCGAATGTGGTCGGCATGTTGCGGGGGACGGATGGCAAGAAAACCATTGCGTTACGGGCAGATATGGATGCACTACCGGTCGTTGAAGAGGGAGAGAAGCCGTATCTCTCGAAAAATGAAGGTGTCGCTCATGTATGCGGTCACGATGGACATACGGCCATTTTGCTAGCGGCAGCCAAATGGCTCTCGGAAAACCGCGCAGACGTAGCACCAAATGTGCTTTTTCTATTTCAATCCTCAGAAGAAATGCTCCCAAGTGGAGCACAAGCTATCGTCCGTCAGGGTGCGATTGATGATGTGGACGCTGTCTTTGGGCTGCATCTCTGGCAGCCTCTTGAGAGAGGAAAGATCGGAATCAGTATGGGCGCGATGATGGCGTCTGCTGATGACCTGCGCATCGTCATAACCGGACGTGGCGGACACGGCTCGATGCCACACGAAACCGTTGATCCGATCTATGTGGCAAGCCAGGTGATTAACGCGATTCAAGGAATCGTGGCGCGCTGCATCAACCCAATCGAACCTGCGGTCATTTCCATCTGTCGGATGGAAGCCGGCTCGACCTATAACATCATCCCGAATCAGGCCGTTTTATATGGAACACTGCGGGCGCAGTCAGAAAAGACGAGGCAACTCTTGGCTCGCGAGCTAAAGCAGACGATTGAGACATTGTGTTCGGCATGGAGCGCAGATGCCGAAGTCATGGTAGATTGGGGGACCCCGCCTGTTGTCAACGATGAGCGAATGAGTAGATTCGTTGCTGATGTCGTAACCGATCAATTTGGCGAGAGCTGTCTTGCTATTGTAGAGCCGGTTATGGGTGGCGAGGACTTTTCTTACTATTTGGAGCGCAAGCCTGGCAGTTTTATTTTTGTAGGAATGCGTGGAGAAAAGAGCTGCTATCCCCATCATCATCCGCGTTTTGACATTGATGAGGATGTCATTCCGACCGCTGTTGAACTATTGATTCAATTAGTGAAAAGATTTTAATAAGGAGGAATGGTTCATGTCGTTGACGGTATCCTTTCTCGATATTGTAAAGGCTCACAAGAATCTAAAGGGGCAGGTTGTCCATACCCCGTTAATTTCATCACCCGCGCTGTCTGCCATCGCAGATGCTGATGTCTGGCTGAAGCTGGAATGCCAGCAGAAAACAGGCTCATTCAAGGCGCGCGGTGCGCTAAACAAAATCGCATCCTTGACGGAAGAGGAGCTAGCTCGGGGCGTAATTACCGCTTCAGCAGGCAACCATGCGCAAGGGGTCGCGTATGCGGCTTCGCTTCGAGGGGTGTCGGCCTTGATCGTCGTGCCAAAAACCGCACCAGAGACCAAAAAAGCGGGGATCAAGCGCTACGGTGCGGAGTTGGTCGTGTATGGAGACAGCTATGATGACGCAGAAAGATATGCCTATGAACTGGAGAAAGAAACTGGGCGAACGTTCGTCCACGCCTTTGAAGACAACGAAATCATAGCAGGGCAGGGAACGGCAGCCCTAGAAGCTCTTTTGGAAGAGCCGGATTTTGACGTCATTCTCGTACCTGCTGGCGGCGGAGGGTTAATTTGCGGAGTAGCGCTCGCAGCAAAGGCAATCAATCCGGATGTGCAGGTGATTGGGATTCAGACACATGCGTCTCCGCCCTGGTACTATTCGTTCCGCGAAAAACGGTTGGTTGATGTGGTATACAGCGATTCGCTCGCAGATGGTCTTCATGGGGGAATAACACAAGGCAATCTGGACTTGGCCCTGCAAATCGTCGATGACTTCCTGCTGGTAGAGGAAGAACATGTTGCCCAAGCCATGAGCTGGCTGGCAAAGGAGCATCATCTGATGGTGGAAGGCTCTGGGGCGGTAGGTATCGCTGCACTCATGCAAGGAACGGTACCCGAACTGGCAGGGAAAAAGGTACTGACGATCGTGAGCGGCAGTAACGTAGATGCTCGCAAGCTGGCAGTGATTATAGAGAAGCACGCATAGGGTATATCGGTTGAACATAGAGCTACTCTCGGCTACACTTTTTCTAACAGAGGTTGTTCAAAAAGCCGACTTTTTGAACACGCACTTACAGGAAGAATGGGTGTCGTTCGGTGAGGGAGTGGATAATCAATTATGGAGTTACGCAATCTGAAGACATTTCAGGTCGTTGCCGAGCATTTGAACTTGACGAAGGCTGCAGAGCAACTCGGATACAGCCAGCCTACGATTACTCTCCAGATTCAAGCATTGGAGCGGGAATTGGGACATCCTTTGCTCAATCGGGTAGGCAAGCGCACGTTTTTGACACCGGCCGGAAAAATAGTGAAACAGCATACGGATCAGCTTTTCTACGTTCTCCAGCACATGGCGGAGGGACTTAATTACTTAGACATGCCTGTAGGGCCGCTGGTCGTGGCGGCCCCGGAGTTTTATTGCATCCAATACATGCCTCAAATTCTGAAAGCATATGTGGAGACACACCCACAGGTCAATCTACAGGTGATTTCATGCACCAGTCAGGAGACCTTGAAAAAAATCCAAGCCCACGAGGCGGATATTGGGATCATTGCGGGCACCACCTCGCACCCAGGTATTCATTCCAGTGTCGTGGACTTAGAACAATTCACTTTGATTGCTTCTCCTGATTTGATGAAGGACAAAACTCTGGCAGATGCACTCGTGACCTTTCCTTTTTTGTCCTATCAGGAGGGGTGCAATCTCGATGAATTTATTACCCAATGCCTGTTGGAGTTAAACTACATCCCACCTTCTGTCATTAAATGTAGCAGCGAAGAAACGATCAAACGGTCAGTCCTGAATCAAACAGGCATAGCCCTGCTCAGTACGGTTTTAGTGGAAAAAGAACTTCGTACAGGAGAACTAATTGAGCTGTACCGCTTTTCCAAGAAAGCAGAAACATCACTGGTCTGTCTGGGGCGCCGAAGAGAAGAACCCGCAATCCAAACCTTCATGGAGCTCGTCAAAGACATCTGGTTATCCGTAAGAGAAGAGTAGTCAGCCTAAGAAGTCCTTCAAAAGTAAAGAAGTTGGGAAAAACAGTTTCGTTTTTCCCAGCTTCTTTTTCGATTTTATTGGTTCACAGAAAAGTGATTACCCGAATACCCAACTCGACATAAGGGCAAATTGTCTCTTGGAAACAATATTTTCTTCCGCAATGATAGTGTAAAATGACAGAAGGTAAGAGAAATAGGAGATGACAACAAATGAGTAAGCAAGTAAACGAAACCGAACTCGTTTCGCATGTAGCTTCGAAAACAAAAGTAGACCCGGAAAAAATCAGGATCGTACTCAAGCATGAGCAAGCGTACATGAACAGTGCGAAGGCAGATGCAAAAGGTGATGTCGACGTTGATTTTGATGATCTCGTAGATTATGTCATGGGTAAGTCAGATGTGAAGCTAGATGAGATCACCGTCGAGAAGATCCTGGATGTAGAGATGGAATACTTGATTAAAAAAGGAGTAGCTGGATACATAGACGAATAGAGGACGTTCCAAGCACATTCCCCCGTATAGGGTGATGTGCTTTTTTATATTTCTGAATGCAGTGGCTGCGGTGGGGAGAAGAATATTTCCAGACTAGGCTCAGTGCTCCGTCCCGCTGA
>NZ_JAGQDN010000033.1:0-45956 GCF_021270385.1 Brevibacillus sp. AF8
AATCATTTAATGATAGACTCATTAACGCTTTCGCTGTTCAGTTTTCAAAGAGCATATCGTTCTTTTCTTTCGTCGTTAGCGCTTGTGGCGCCGACCTTTTAAACTATATCAGATCTTCTTTTGAAAATCAAGGGTTATTTTTAGAAGTTTGAAGTTTTTTTCATTCTCTCTAAAATTCCCTTCAAAAGCGACAAGAGTTATCATACCAAGTCGGTAGCAAAAACGCAAGCATTATTACCTAGAATTTTATCCCACTCCCGGTTTAGCTAGAACAGACAGGAATTCTCCCATAGAGCTAATAACAATTCGCGGCATGAAAAGCTCCGGAAGCTCTGACAATAACGGATTCTTGCACTCCCTCCTCCACTTCTCCAAGCAAAACAGACGCATTCCATGAACATTTGCACGCATCTGCGGTTGGAGCTTTAACAAGTCCTCTGGCAAATTTCGTTCTATTAAAATTGAGGTTACATGACTGCGGTTAGCAAGTTGAATGTCATGATCCAAACGATCTCCTACATGAGCAATTACTTTTCCCTGCAGTTTTTGCAAAATAGCTGGGTCAGGCTTGCCAATACCAGCTCGTTCTGGCGTAATGATCTCATCAAAGTAATCCAGCAAGCCTAGTGCCTCCATTACTGGTGCCTGAAACTTGTAAAAGCCATTTGTGACCACGGCTAAAGAAAAGCCCCGCTTCTTTATCTCCTCGAGTACCTGAAGAATTCCATCCTCGAGCAAATGAACCTTGGGCACTACAGAGTGTTTCCGAACCAACAATTCAATATCAATCCTTTTTTCTATACACCACGCATCGCATCTACTGACGAGGATATCATCCCAGTCATACGCTTCTACATAGCGTTCTTGGGACATACGCTGCTCATGCTCGGCTACCATTTCAGAAACAATGTCATGCTCTCTCCCCAATTGACCGGAGATAACACGCGCAATCTCCGGAAATACCCACGCCCCAAACGGGTTTTGCATCAAAGTTCCATCCAGATCAAAGCTAATCCAGCGCTTGCTCATTTTATCACCCCTGATACAAGTCCTTCCATAGATAGTCAAACACACCGTGTTGTATTCCCCAAATAGTGTAAGCACGCCTAACGGAATGGTGCTAAATTTTTCGTTCTTCAAAAAGATCAGCGGGTAAAGGAAGAATTCCACGCTCCGCTCAGATGGACGAATATGCACATAAAAAAAGAGACAGACGATCTGTCTGCCTCTCCTTGAAGAAAACGGCGAGCCGCTTTCTTACATCATGCCCATACCGCCCATGCCACCCATATCTGGCATGCCCATAGGAGCTTTGTTTTCTTCTGGTTTGTCAGCAATTACTGCTTCTGTAGTCAGGAACATAGCCGCTACAGATGCAGCGTTGGACAGTGCGGAGCGAGTAACTTTCGCCGCGTCAACGATACCAGCTTCGAGCATGTTTACATACTCTTCAGTTGCAGCGTTGAAGCCAATGCCCACTGCTTCTTTTTTCAGACGCTCTACGATTACAGAACCTTCGAGTCCTGCGTTCGCAGCGATTTGACGAACTGGCTCTTCCAAGGAACGGAGTACGATTTGTACACCTACAGCCTCTTCGCCACCTACATTGATCGCTTCAACTGCTTTGATTGCGTTGATCAAAGTAGTACCACCGCCAGGTACGATACCTTCTTCTACTGCTGCGCGAGTAGAGTTCAGAGCGTCCTCGATGCGGAGTTTTTTCTCTTTCAATTCGGTTTCAGTAGCTGCACCGACTTTGATTACTGCTACACCGCCAGCCAATTTAGCCAGACGCTCTTGCAGTTTTTCGCGATCGAAATCGGAAGTAGTATCTTCGATTTGTTGACGGATTTGGGTTACGCGGCTCTCGATGGAAGCCTTGTCGCCAGCACCTTCAACAACAGTTGTGTTTTCTTTTGTAACCACGATTTTGCCAGCGCGACCCAGTTGCTCCAGCTTAGTGGATTTCAGGTCCAGACCCAGCTCTTCTGTGATTACTTCGCCGCCAGTCAGAGCAGCGATGTCTTGCAGCATAGCTTTGCGGCGGTCGCCGAAGCCAGGTGCTTTAACCGCTACAGCTGTGAAGGTACCACGCAGTTTGTTCACTACGAGAGTAGCGAGCGCTTCGCCTTCAACATCTTCAGCGATGATCAGGAGTGGTTTGCCGCTTTGTACGACTTGCTCCAGTACAGGCAGAACTTCCTGGATGTTGGAGATTTTTTTGTCAGTGATCAGGATGTAAGGGTTGTTCAGAACCGCTTCCATCTTGTCAGTGTCAGTGATCATGTAAGGGGAAGCGTAGCCACGGTCGAATTGCATACCTTCTACTACTTCCAGCTCTGTTACGAATCCTTTGGATTCTTCAACAGTGATTACGCCATCTTTGCCCACTTTTTCCATTGCTTCAGCGATCAGGTTACCTACTTCTTGATCGTCAGCGGAAATAGCAGCTACTTGCGCGATAGAGGATTTGTTCTCAACCGGCTTCGCGATGGATTTGATTTCTTCTACAGCTGCACGAACTGCTTTTTCCATACCACGACGGATAACCATTGGGTTAGCGCCAGCAGTTACGTTTTTCAGACCTTCACGGATCATAGCTGCAGCAAGTACAGTTGCAGTTGTTGTACCGTCACCAGCGATGTCGTTGGTTTTGGTAGCAACTTCTTTAACCAGTTGCGCACCCATGTTTTCGTAAGCGTCTTCCAGCTCGATTTCTTTCGCGATGGTAACACCGTCGTTAGTGATCAACGGAGAACCGAATTTTTTCTCAAGAACCACGTTACGGCCTTTTGGACCGAGGGTTACTTTAACCGCATTTGCCAAAGTTTCAACACCGCGCAGCATGGAGCGGCGAGCGTCTTCAGAGAATTTGACTTGTTTAGCCATCTAAACTCAACCTCCTGTTATGTGTTTATTCGTTCGACTTCCTATGTCAAGAGCCTTAACCGATGATCGCGAGGATATCGGATTCGCGCAGCACGAGGTATTCCTTGTTGTCTACCTTTACTTCAGTACCAGCGTATTTGGAGAAGATTACTTTATCGCCTTCTTTTACTTCCAAAGCGATGCGCTCGCCGTTGTCAGCAACACGGCCAGAACCTACTGCGATTACGCGGCCTTCTTGCGGTTTTTCCTTTGCAGAATCAGGCAAAACGATACCGCTTGCAGTCGTTTCGTCTTTGGAGATAGCTTCGATTACCACACGGTCACCCAATGGCTTAAGCACTAAAAACACCCTCCTCAAAAAATGTAGGTAAACAAATTTACGTTGTTAGCACTCGACTGTTATGAGTGCTAACACCCAATTCCTATAATAATGAATCACTATGTACTTTGCAAGTAGTTTCCCTCACTTTTTTCCATTTGCAACTGCTTGACTACTCTTCCTCCTATTAAATAGCATTCTCTAGCAAAAAGGTTCTAGTATTCGGACACGCTCATATAAATGAAACATAGAATCAGGCAAGCTCGCCAAGGAGGGAATTGTTCCATGCACAAATGGCTCTGGATTGGCTTAATTGCCCTGGGAGTCTTGGGAATCAGCCGTCTCTTCACTTCGGATACTACTTCCTTTATACGGGTCAACCTTAACCCCGCCTCCATCTATTGGGATGGCCGTGAAATCGTCACAAGCGAAAAGCCCGGGTACTACATGCAGGAAGGCAAGGAAATACCAGCTTCCCTAAAATACGAAGGGACGCTATATGTACCTCTCTCCATGATCAGTCGTCACTTGAATAAGCCTGTCGGGTGGGATGAAACTTCCCAAACCGCCTGGGTGGGTCAACCTCCCGTATTCTCCATCGGACAGCCTGAAAAACAGACTACACCCGATGCCGTCCCTGCCTCTCTGTCGCTTCCCCAAAAGCCTGCAACAGCCAAACCACCTGCAGCACTCATTCGAGAGGAGAAGCCTAACACGATTTTTGGCATCGCTCTCGGTATTTCTTCTGAGGAAGTCCACAAACGGTTAGGTGAGCCTGCTCGCAAAGAGCCAAGCAGTCTCGGCTATCAATGGTGGGTGTATAATCGTGACCCTGCGCGATACATTCAAGTCGGCATCGCAAATGACAAAGTCGTCGATGTGTATTCGCTCGCTCCTACAGCAAAGCTCGGAAACATCGGAGTCGGCACCAGCCAGCAATCACTGGAACGTCAGTTGGATGTACAAAACATTGTTTCTTTCTCTTTTCAGGGGGCACACATTCAGATCACCAATCAAAAGCAGCAACGCCCTCTCGTCATGAAAGACGGCACACCCTACATTTATTATTTGGACAAGCAGAATGGCAACAAGGTCACCGCAGTACGTATGATGGATACGCAAATGCTGTTGCGCGGCAGTTTTTACGAAACGAAATGGACCTATCAAGGTCAGGCGCCCAATTTTGATCCCCCTCCGCTTCGTGTTGGTGAACGAGAACAAGTCAATGCTGCATCTGAGCGCCAAATCCTCGATCTGGTCAACGTCTCCCGCTACCGATATAAGCTTCCGCCCCTTCAATGGAATGAAAAGGCTGCCGATGTGGCACGAAAACACAGCATGGACATGGAGGGTAACAATTTCTTCGATCATATCTCTGCGACTACGGGGAGTAATCCATTTGACCGCATGAAAAGTGCCTCTCTCGCTTACAGCATGGCTGGAGAGAATATTGCAGCAGGTTACACGGATGCCATCGAAGCCCATGAAGGTTGGATGAATAGTCCAGGCCATCGTAAAAACGTACTCGAAAAAGGCTTCACCCAGCTAGGAGTGGGTGTATATACAGACTACTTCACCCAAACCTTCCTCACTCCCACAAAATAATCGAAAAGCCCGGTCTCGTCGCTTTTTATGGACGACCGGGCTTGTTTTTGCAAAACAGGTGCACTTTACGGCAATTTAACCTGTTCCCTCAGGTGGTCAACTTTTTCAGTAAACTCCACAACAACCGTCTCATATTCTTTCGTGTGCAGGATCAGCCACGGACGACGCTCCCCTTTTTTGGGCATGATGACAAACATCTCTGCAATCATCGCATCGAGCTTTGCGGATTTTAGCTTGATCGGCTTTGGGGGGACTAGCGGAATTTTTACGATCATAGCGGAATCCAACGATGGATTAAACTCCAAGACCCGCCCGCTCACACTCTGCAAAATCTGTTGGGCTTCCTCCTGAAATCCAGCTGTATTTTCAAAGCTAGCCACAACGCGTTGCTTGTCCGTATCAAACAGCTCAATAGGCTCCCCCAGCCCGGCGGCATTAACAGTACTCCCTGAAAAAAACAACGCCAAACATACGATCAGCCACATGTTCCGCACCTCCCGGATCATAACGACCGTAGTATTTCCCAATTGCTGCTGGAATACCAAAAAAAGTCCTCTGCCACTCAGGACAGAAGACTTTTCTCATACAAGTTATTGAACGGGTTCGTTTGTTTCCAAACTGCCGTATTCTTGTTCCCACGCTTCTTGTTCTTTCAATTGCTTGCGATAAACAACACGGGATAGCCAAATGCTCAGCTCGTACAAAAGCAGCAAAGGGATGATCACGAGAATATCGCTGACAATCTCGGGAGGCGTCAAGGTAATCCCGACGACAGCCAATGCAAAGTAAGCGTAACGTCGTGCTTTTGCCAGCCTCATTGGATTGAGGATGCGCAGTCTCGTCAGGAACATGACGATAATTGGCAACTGGAACAGTATCCCGAACGGAATGACCATATTAAACATGAAACCAAAGTATTGCGCGATTCCGTAGTTCGGGTCAGCGCCCATCGATGCTGTAATACTGGTCATAAACTGCATAACCATCGGGAAAACGACGTAGTAGCCAAACACGATACCAACGATAAACAGAAAACAAGCCGCCGGGATGAAATAAAGCGTCCCGCGCTTTTCATGTACTTCCATCCCTGGTGAGACAAAACGCCAAACGTGATAAAGTGCTACAGGCAGTGTGATGACAGCGCCCACAAGGAAGGCAACCTGCATGTAAACACGAAGTGCGTCTGACGGATGCAACGAGACAATGGGCACGCCATCCGCAATCGGTTCTTGCTTTAAATAATCCACGAGTGGACCGGCGAGGAAAAAACCGACGATCAATGCGACAATAAACACGGCCAGCACCCATATGATGCGCTTGCGCAGTTCCGTCAGGTGTTCTACCACTGTCATTTCCTGATCCTTCATGGTAACCACCAACCTTACCTGTTACGCGTTCTTCTGCTCTTTTTCCATTTGCAGGCGCTCTTGCTCCAGCTTTTCGCGGATTTCTTTTTCCAAGCGCTCGCGTTCCATTTTTTCACGAACTTCGCGTTCAATTCGCTCCCGCTCGGCTGCTTCCTTCTCAGCGATAACCGGCGTTGTTTTGGCAGACGCTTCTTTTGCGGCTAGCTCCTTGCGCTTTTTCTCTTCATCGTCGTCTTCATCATCGCTTGTCAGACTACGCGTAGCATTTTTGAATTCTTTCAAAGTATGACCTACCGCACGCCCCAATTCTGGAAGCTTTTTCGGACCAAAAAGCACCAAGGCTAAAACTAAAATTAAGATTAATCCAGGAATCCCGATTGAGCTCATACGTGTTCACTCCTTTTTCTTGTGAAGTCATTTGCTTTTCGTTATTTGCCAGTCTAACCAGCTAGCACTTTCGTAAACCACCATATCCGAGTCTTGTCATATCGGAAGCCACAATTCGCTCCCCAGCTAAGATGCGCGGCAAAAACACATCAAAGGAAGTAAACGTTTCATGCATGACTGCTCCCGGCAACCCGAGAATCGGCACATCACCTTTGTAAGCAACCATCAGCATGGAGCCCGGCAGCATCGGCGTACCGTAGCGCACCACTTCTGCTCCTACTCCTGCAATCGCTCCCGGCGTGCGATCATCTGGATCGACAGACATGCCCCCCGTGACCAGGATCAGATCGACCCCTTCATCGAGGAATGAGTGAATCTGTTGTTCGATCGCTTCCTTGTCATCTGGGGCAAAACGCTGGTCCACGACAGTAGATCCGAGAGCTTCCACCTTGCTTCGAATGACAGGACCGAACTTATCTGCAATCCTGCCAGAGAAGACTTCTCCCCCTGTCGTAACAAGTCCCACTTTTTTATCCTGAAACGTTTTTACTTGTACAATCGGTTCTTCAAACTGTTTGGCCAGTTGCTCCAGCTCGATGATTCGAGACTCCTCCATAATTAACGGGATGATTCTCGTAGCCGCCAATGTATGTCCGGGATGTACGACCTGATCGCCGTAAATCGTGGAGAACGCAATTCCTTCAAGCTTGTTCAACGCATGGACAGCTTCCTCGTTGATTTTGGCTAAACCTGTTCTGGCGGCCTTCATTGATACTTTGCCCTCATAAGGAGGCGTTAAGGTCAAGCCTGGTCCAGAAACAGCCTTGGCGATACGAATGCCCGCTTCTTCCTCATGGATGTAGCCTTCTGGCATCTCCAGGACGTAAATATGCTCTTTGCCAATGGACAACAGCGGCTCAATATCCGCCTCGGTGACAACATGTCCTTTTTTGAACAAGCGTCCTTTGAATTCTCCAGGCAAAATTTGCGTCATATCGTGAGGAAGCATCATTCCGATCGCTTCACGCACTGGCACTTCCCGCATCTGAGGTTTTTCTACCAATGCAATCCTCCCCAATCTTCGTTTGCTTCTCCCGTTCCTTGCAAAATGTGCAAAGCGTCGGAAAGCATATCGCCAATCGCATTGAAACAGATTTCTACGCCTTTCGGATTCCCAGGGAGGTTGATGATCAATGAATTACCCCTGGTTCCGGCAACGGCACGGGTCAGCATTGCCCGTCGGGATTGCTTCAAACCAGCACGGCGCATTTCTTCGGCCAAGCCTGGGACTGGTCTGTCAATGACCCACGCTGTCACTTCTGGCGTAACGTCACGCGGGCTAAGTCCTGTGCCCCCTGTAACAATCAACAGATCGCATTTTTCGCGGTCTACGAGCTCAATCATATGTTCTTGCAAATCTTCCATATCATCACTAACGGCACGGTATACAGCGACATCTACTTGAAGCCATTCCCTTGTCAGATGACGAACGATTGGCATACGATCGTCCACACGATCTCCTCTGGCAATCGAATCACTTGCAGAAATAACGCCTACCTTCCATTTGCTCACGATACATTCCTCCGGTTTCTCATTCGATAGTATTGTACACTTTTCTGTCAAAAACGTCTCGTCGTTTTTCCTTGGTGGATAGCACCATTCGCAGCAGGAGAAGGCATGAAAAAGCTACTGACACAAAACATTCAAAAATGCAGCAGACCTTTTTCGGTGACAACTGCATCTAGCAAAACATCATGAGACTCTAGGGGCACATGCTCCACAACCTGAATAGAGAAACCGACTCCAACCAAGAACGGGAGCTTTTTCAGCGTTGCCAGAAAGCGGTCATAATAACCACCGCCATACCCCATACGTCCGCCCTTGCTGTCAAAAGCAACGCCGGGAACAACGATCGCATCCAAGTGTGAAACGTCCGCTTCCTCTGCCAGGGCAGGATCTGGCTCCCAAATCCCGTAGACTCCTTGCTTTAGCATGTGCGTTCCTGTATACCGATACGGAATGAGACGTCTCTCGGCAACGTTTGTGAGCGGCAACCATATGTCTTGGCCTCGCTTTTTTGCCTCATGTAGAAAGGGCAGAATATCCAGTTCATCGCCAAAAGGATGGAAAGCCATGATTGCTTTGGCATCAGCCAGCCTTTCATGAGACAGCAAATGATCGCATACTTCTCTGGAAAGCTGCTCTCGTTCCTTTGCAGACATGGACTTGCGCCTCTCCAAAATATGGCTTCGCAGCTGTTTTTTATTCGTTTTTTGGTCCATGACAACCTCTTCCCTCTTTCGTAACGTGCTTGGGACATTCCCACGAGGCTTGTCCCATCCGCTCTCTCTAGGCTACACTGGCATTAGTATATAAAGAGGTGAATCCGATGATTTTGCTACAAGCTGAACATATAGAAAAAACGTATGGTATCGAAACCATTCTACAAGACATCTCCCTGCAAATTCAAACCGGGGAACGGGTTGGTCTGGTTGGCGTAAACGGTGCAGGCAAATCGACTCTGATGAAGATCCTCGCCGGCGAGCTAAGCTACGACAAAGGAATTATCCGCATTCCAAAGGATGTTACACTCGGGTATTTGGCACAAAACAGCGGCCTTGAATCGGAACGATCGATTTGGGATGAGTTGTTGAGCGTTTTTTCCCATCTACAAAAAGAAGAGCTGGAGCTTCGTGAGCTAGAGGCCAAAATGGGTGATCCGGCTATTCTCGCTGATGAGAAGCGTTACCAGCAACTGTTGGAAAATTACTCTCACCGCTCGGAGGCCTTTAAAGAAAAAGGCGGATACAGCTACGAAGGTGCGATTCGCGGGGTTTTGCACGGTCTGCGCTTTGCAGACTTCGATTACACGACGCCGATCCGCACATTGAGCGGTGGACAAAAGACTCGTCTGGCACTCGCCAAGCTGCTGCTCCAATCTCCGACTATTCTTCTGCTCGATGAGCCGACGAACTACTTGGACATCGAGACACTGACTTGGCTGGAGACGTATTTGCAAAACTATCAGGGCGCCATTCTCGTCGTTTCCCATGACCGTTACTTTTTGGACAAGCTCGTGACCGTTGTCTATGAAATCGAACGGACACGCGCTACCCGCTATGTCGGTAACTACAGCCGCTTCCTCGATGAAAAGGCGGCTCGGCTCGAACAGGATTTGAAGCGATTTGAAAAACAACAGGAAGAAATCGCCAAGCTGGAGGATTTCATCGCGCGAAATATCGCTCGGGCTACGACGACCAAACGTGCACAGAGCCGACGCAAGACGTTGGAAAAGATGGACCGCTTGGACAAGCCGATTATGAACAACAAATCCGTCCACTTCTCCTTTGATGTGGCGAAAATGAGCGGCACCATTGTGATGAAAGCAAACAACGTCGCGATTGGCTACCCGGATGCTGTCCTTTCTCAGGGCCTTACGTTTGAAATCGAGCGCGAGGAGCGTGTGGCCTTGGTCGGTCCCAATGGTATCGGGAAATCGACACTGTTAAAAACGATTGTGGAACAGTTGCCCAAGCTGCGCGGCGATATTCATTTCGGAAGCAATGTAACGATCGGGTACTACGATCAGGAGCATCGTAACCTGAACGAACGGAATACAGTGCTCGGCGAAATTTGGGATGAATACCCGAACATGCTGGAAAAGGATGTCCGCACCTTGCTCGGCAACTTCTTGTTTAGCGGTGATGATGTACAAAAGAAGATCAGCGACCTGTCTGGAGGAGAGCGTGCACGCGTCTCTCTGGCAAAGCTCATGCTGAAGCAAGCAAACTTCCTAATCTTCGACGAGCCGACGAACCATTTGGATATTTTCAGCAAGGAAGTGCTCGAGAACGCCCTCTACGATTATCCGGGTACGATCCTGTTCGTCTCCCATGACCGTTACTTCTTAAACAAGATTGCCACCCGCGTACTGGAGCTGACAGGCGATGGCGTGACCAGCTATTTGGGTAACTACGATTACTTTGTGGAGAAAAAGCAGGAACTGGAAGAGCTCGCAGCCGAACAAGCAGCGCAGCCCGCAAAGAAACAAGGCGGTACCGTAGCGGCACAGCCTGAGAAATCCTCTTATGAGCTAGATAAGGAAGCGAAACGTCGCGAACGTCAACGTCAGCGCCGTTTGGAAGAGATTGAGGTCACGATCCAAAAACGAGAGGCTGACATTGTCAAATGGGAAGAAGAGCTCTGTCTCCCGGAAATTTATAGCGATCATGTGCAGGCAAAAGAACGCAACGATCAAATCCATGCTGCCAAAGAAGAACTGGAGCAGTTGTATGACGAGTGGAGCGCGCTATCAGAGGAGTAATCCCCTCTTTACGTAGAACAGCGCTCCTGTGCAGGCTCCTCCAAGGCGGCATAGAGAGCAGGCACCACCAGAAAGGTAATGCAGGTGGCTGCTGTGACGATGCCTGAGTCATTGAGGATCAACCCAGCCAGTGCACCCACAATGACACCAACAAAGCCTTTAACCAAGTATGGCGTGTCCTTCGCCAGATGGTGCAAAAAGCGGTCGTTTTTCAAGGTGAGAACGCCTAGAGCAATCAGGGAGACGACAAATGCTTTGCTCCAAATCGAAACGCGAATCAAGCGGAGATTCATCGCCAGCTTGCGTTCAATCATCTGCCCTACTTCGGACCATTCCCCATGTACAATCTGCTGAGAAAGCCGTCCAACATGAGTTAAGGGCTGATCTGACATGAGACTGATCGCCATCAAACTGCATACACCCATAACCAGGCCGCCTGCCAACAACAGGAGGCCTTTTTTGCCGATTCGCCAGCCCTCAAGACGTGACAATGCCACGGTAAATCCGATCAACCCGGCAAGAAAACCGCCCGCGTCCGTTCCCAGGTTCGGTGCCACCATATAGTAAAGCACGACACCGTATATAGCCACGGAGACAGCAGGTAACCATTTATTTTCCCTACTTAGCTCCTTTTGTCCCCCACGTATTCTCTCATACAACGAAGCTACTAGCATGATCGTGCTGCCGATCAGAACCCCTTCGTATTCATTTCCTAACCCGTAAAACCTCGCTCCGATTACTGGATCATACCCGAGGTACGATTGTCGCATCAAATGAGCGTCAGTCCATCCGTCTGCCAGCAGGATGGTTGTTGTGACTCCGCTAACCGTCATCACGATTCGCGGGAGAGCATGAGCTTCCTGCCAAAAAGCCGCGATCAAGGCAGTCATGATGAGCCCTCCCAAGACAACCGCGCCAGATACCTGCCAGTCGAGCAGGCTCTCTGCCAAGAGCAATGCGGGAAACCATAATAAAGCCAGCAGCGCGAGACGTATTCCTCTACGAAGCCGAAAATGTCCCACTCCTTCCCGCTTCCGACCAAACCACCAGAGAACAACCGCACATCCTACAATGACAATCTGCAGCATGACATAGGTATATAGCACGGCTGGCCGTGTCGCATATGTATGATGAATTGCGTCTACCTGATTCTGAAGGGCAAGAAGGCCATCCCCTTTTTCAATACGTATGACATGACCAGCCAATCCTTTTGGTACGGGTACGTCCAGCCAAGACAATATAGTTGGTACCATATCGAGTCCACTGATTAATCCCGACTTTCTCGTGGTAGCTGATGTCAAAAGTCCACTCGCTTTGTCTCCCCACATTAACACTGGAGACAAGAGAGCCTTTTCTTTTGTCGCCACACGATTGACGGCTGGCGATGCCAATACAATTCGTTGGTGTGGTTTACGTTCCACAAGGAGCTGGTCAAGGAAAAGAGACAAATCACGCAAAACGCGGTGATGCTGCCGGGTAAACTGATCCGGGTCCATATCCGCACTCAACTGGTATAACCGGGATAAATCTGAGAGTTGAGCAATGATCAAGCCCGCTTGACGCTCACTGCGGATTTTCTCAAGCAGGTACGTGTAATTGGTCTTGATCCCGTACGGATAGCCACGAAGGAGCTCCATGCTTTTTGAAGAAATGTCCCCTTTCGGAATCCTTCCTTGCTGATCCATCGCAAACAGAACAGCATGTCTCTGGCGGAAATCCTCATAGTCACCATTTCCGTATAAAGCGACCTGAATGTTGTTGGCTGCAAGCACGGTCCCAAGAAGCCCGATTTGCGCAGAATACGGTTTCTCCCGATTATCTGCCAAGAGCCGGAAAATACCCGGAAAAATGATCGAGGAGCGCGCCACCTCCTGCGCCTGATCACTGCCTAGCTCTTGCGCCCGTTCAACTGCTGTTTCCCTGGACGAGAGCGCCTCGTATGGATGATAGCCTGTCCCGCTCTTATCAGAGTAAAGCGCTTGACCGCCGCTCCCCATAAGTAGGTAGCCGTTTGCGGCTGTGCGCGATCCGGGTGTTCTTATGGAAAGAGCCCCAGCTCCTGCACCATCCAGCCATTTATCCACAGTAGATAACTTTTTGAGCTGCTCCAGATCATGAAACGACATCCCCTCCACAAACAGCATGATGACTTGTTGTTTTTCCTTTGCCATCAACGGTTTTCCTATATTTGTAGCTAGAAACAATATCAGGAATGACAAGCAAATCAGCGCAAGTTTCTTTCTCACGAGTCTCCCCCCTGTTGATAACTCGACTTTTTTATCCACATTTTCCACAAAATAATCCACAGAGTACATGCGGTTTTCCCGGTCATTTTCTCGTGTTATCACCAGTATTCACAGGAGTACATGTGAACAATCCAGAAAGTTATCCTATGATGTGGATAAATCATAGGAGATGGACGGAACAGCTACACCTTTTGCTTCTGCTTGCTTCTGCTAGCATATAGGGGTGTAATATTTTCTGGTGAGGCCCCCAGTAATTTTAAACAAACAAAAAAAGCATCTCTGATCCAACCTCAGAGATGCTTTTATTCCATTCACTCTATTGCTCAGAAAGCGACAGGCTTGGGACTCCGTTTAAATCAAGCCCTTCAAACTGTCCTTTTTCATACTTGATAAAGCCTGCTGCCCCAATCATCGCAGCGTTGTCTGTGCATAACGAGAACGGAGGAATCACGAGAGGAATTCCTTCTGCCTCGCATCTCGCTTGCAGTCTCTCACGCAGTCCACGATTCGCCGCAACGCCCCCAGCCAGCAATACCTGCTTCGCTCCATGCGAGCGAGCAGCCCGAATCGTCTTTTCTACGAGCACCTCTGTTACAGAGTCTTGGAAGCTTGCCGCCAGATTCGCCGGTTCGATCGTCTCTCCTCGCTGTGCTGCATTGTGCAAGGTATTGAGCACAGCTGATTTCAAGCCACTGAAGCTGAAATCGTAGGAATCTGGCTCCAGCCATGAACGAGGGAGCGGTACATTTGCCTCCCCTTCATGTGCGAGGCGATCAATATGAGGTCCGCCTGGATACGGCATATTCAGCGCTCGTGCTACTTTGTCGTACGCTTCCCCTGCAGCGTCATCCCGCGTTTCCCCCAAAATCTCAAACTGACCGTGCTCCTTCATCCAGACAAGCTCTGTGTGCCCGCCCGATACGACGAGCGCAATCAGCGGAAACTCCATTTCTTGCACCAGACGATTCGCGTAAATATGACCCGCGATATGATGCACTCCGATTAGCGGGATGCCTCTGGCTATGGAAATGGCTTTTGCTGCTGCCACGCCAACTAACAGGGCTCCGACAAGCCCAGGCCCGTACGTCACCGCAATTGCCTGAATGTCATCCAACGTTTTTCCAGCTTCGGTCAGGGCCTCTTCGATGGTTAGCGTAATATTCTCTACATGTCTGCGAGAAGCCACCTCCGGCACGACTCCGCCAAACCTTTTATGGATATCGGCTTGGGAAGCGATGACGTTCGACAGTACCTCCTGACCATCGCGAATGACAGCAGCCGATGTCTCGTCGCAGCTTGTTTCAATTCCTAAAATATAAGTAGGAGCACCTGATTCCCTATGTGCTTCGTATTTTTGCTGTATGCGCTTCTCGTAGCGCGACGTATACGTCTTGTTCATTACAATGTCACCCACATAATGATTGCGTCCTCATTGTTATCCGAATAATATCCCTTGCGCCGCCCATGCTCTTTAAAGCCGAGCTTGATATACATGTTCCGCGCGACTGTGTTCGAAGGTCGAACTTCGAGCGTCATGCTATGGGCACCCTGCATCTTGGCAACACCCATCATTTTGATCATCAGCGCCAATCCAACCTTCTTTCCACGATATAATGGATGGACGGCGATATTGGTAATGTGTGCCTCATCGATCACGATCCACATGCCGCAATAAGCGATAACCCGATTTTGGTGAACGACGACTACATAGCGTGCATTTGGATTTCTCGTCAGCTCGTTGACAAATGCATCATGCGGCCATGGAGTTGTAAAAGCCAAGCGCTCCAGCTCTGCCACAGCCCCAACGTCCTGCATCGTCATATAACGATATTCCAAATCGATTGGTTGACTCATGCTTTTACTCCTTTACGGCCCCCGCCTGCTTTTGGGCAAGCCACTTCGCTTCTGCTTCTGCCAGTTGCAAATACTCTGGAACCAGTTCATGCGCATTTCCGCCGTCTTGAAGCTTGCGCAGTGCCACATAGCCGATATGGGCAGCACGCGGGTGATTGAACGCTGGAGAAGCAAATTGCGCCTGATTCCCTAACTCTTGTACAATCGTCTCCCGGTGAAGCCTTACATCTTCACCCAAGAACAAAATCGGCTCTCCTTGCGCCTGATCTCGCAACAGTGGCAGCCATTCACGCAACAGGATGATTTGTTCTGTGGACTGCGCTCGCACCGCCTCCATGCCATCGGAACGATAACAGCCGGTATACACTTGACCTCTGCGCGCATCGAACAGCGGTACAATCAATCCAGAGAACCCGGTGGCATTCATGGCGATTACCTCCAGACTGGATACACCGATGACTGGCACATTCAGTGACCAAGCCATGCTTTTTGCAGAGGCAACACCGATTCTCACGCCCGTGTAGGAGCCTGGTCCATTCGCCACCCCGAAACCACTGAGATCCTCTGGCGCTGTTCCTGTTGCATCGAGCAGTTCACTGACGCAGTCCATCAGACGCACGGAATGGTTTTTTTGCTGGTTCGTCGTCATTTCGGCCAAGACCCGCTCTTCCTCTACCACAGCTACACTTAGCACCAGATTCGATGTATCAATCGCCAGTACGCGCATCAAAATCAAACTCCTCACACAATTTCACATAACGATTCCCTTGAGGAACCAGCTCGATCATCCGCTGTTCCTCTCCTTCTCTACGCAGGAAGACGGTCATCCGATCTGTCGGCAGGACATCCTCGATTAAAGAGGCCCACTCTACGACACAGACACCTTCTCCAAAAAAGTAATCGTCCAGACCAAGAGAGTCTGGATCATCGCCTACCCGGTAGACGTCCATATGGTAAAGCGGCAAGCGCCCCTGATATTCTTTTATGATGGTAAAGGTCGGACTGTTCACTACTTGTCGAACTCCTAGTCCTTTGGCCAACCCCTGGGTAAAAGTCGTCTTGCCCGCTCCCAGATCCCCCTCCATCGCGAGGAAGTCACCTGGCTCAAGCAGACTTGCCAGTTGCTCGGCAAAGCGCTGCGTCTCTTGCGCTCCCGTGAGCCTCCAAGTATAACTCATCTCTTTCATCCACTCCTAAAATGGTTGAATCCTGCTTTGGGCAACGGGAGCTGTTGATCATCGCGCTGAAGCATCAATTCTGGTTCATGCCTCTTCCCCACCACCTCACCGATGACAGTAAATGGTACACCACTAGCGGCAAATTGCTTACTTACCGCTTCGTAGTGACTTTTCGCAAGCGTTCCGACCAATTGATAATCTTCACCGCCATAAAAAGCCCATTCCAGCGGATCTTTTTCCACGTACCGTGCATACTTCCGAACTTCGTCATGGATCGGTACCGTTGCAGCATCGACCAAGATCGATACACCACTCGCCTCAGCAATCTCCCACAGCTCTGAGGCAAGTCCATCACTTACATCATTCAGTGCACTACATGCCCCTGATTCCATCAGCAGTCTGCCCGCCTTTATTTGGGCAACGGGACGCTGATGGGCATCCATCAATGTCTCCCAAGGTAAAGAGACACCCCTTTCAGCAGTCTCGCCTTGCAGGAGAAGATGTAGTCCTGCTGCAGAAGTTCCGACATGCCCTGTAACAAAAACAAGCTGCCCAGGCTTTGCTTGTGAGCGGCGAATGGCACGCCCTTTTTCCACCTCACCCAGTACGGTAACACTTAGGTGCAGGGCATCAGGCGCAGAAACGGTGTCGCCACCAATGACACGAACTCCATATGCCTGACAAGCCTCGTAAATACCTTCATAGATTTGCTGGCATTCGGCAGGCGTCCATTGCGGACTTACCGCGATACTGACAAGTGCATACCGGGCAACCCCGCCCATCGCTGCAACATCGCTCACATTGCTGATAACAGCTTTATATCCGATATCACTAGGATTCATCGTTTTCTTCAAAAAATGAACCGTCTCCACCATCGCATCGCAGCAGGCTACGACTTCCATTTCTGGCGTTGGGGAGAAGACAGCGGCATCATCCCCTATCCCGACGGTCAAACCGTTCCCTTCCTGCCCCGCAGAACGACTTGTCCATTGCCGGATCAGGGAAAATTCGTCGTGTGCCACTTCAAACGCTCCTTTTCCTTCGCGGAAAACATTTTTCGTCTGTTCATTATACCCCTGCTGTCAAAAGACGTGCAAGAAAGCTAAACGCCTCTGACTCTTTATGTCGTAAGCTCGCGCAACAGCAGCTTTCCTTTGCAGCGCCCACAACGATAGCGGCTCGGGTTCATCATTCGTTTACGTTTGTAGCTCATACCACATTCCTTGCAAACCAACTCGTAGCGATAAGGCAGGGTTGTACGTCCGTTTCCTACCTGTTGACAGTATCTGCTCCCCCCGACCTGATGCAGAAGCAGTTGAAAATCCTGATCCGCGTGACGATACCCGCGCTTTTCTATGTGCAAATGATAATGGCAAAGCTCATGCTTAATGATCGCAATCAATTCCTCCACACCATGTTCCTGCAAATGCTTCGGGTTCAATTCAATGTCATGCGAGCGCAGCAAATACCTCCCGCCAGTCGTGCGCAATCTGCTGTTAAAGCGGGCCTGATGGCGAAAGGGCTTGGCAAAAAATTCGCTGGATATTTGCTCTACCAGCATTTGCAGTTCCGTATCGGTCATCTCATCTCCTCCGCTTCCTTCTTTTCACCATAGCAGTTCCAGTTGAAAAGTGCCAGACAGATAGGCTACACTGAGTGCAAATAAACGGTCATTTAGACAGAATGGTGGAGGAGTTCATGCGCTATTTGTTGTTGCAGTCCAGTGACGGACTACAGTTTGTCTCGTTGCCCGAAACGCATATGTACCAATTAATCGCTCTATTAAAACGACTTAACAAGGAAATCGACAAATTGACGATCACAGAGCGCCCTGAATTGCCTACGGTTCTGGCAGACTGTGCGGATGTGGAACGGTTAGAGAGCGGGCTTTCGATCGTGGATGGTTTGGCGTACGTCAGTGGTTTGGAGCGACGCTTCGCTGCCCTACAAGAGACCGAGTATCCCCTCATCTCTTTATTGACAGAGATCCGTGCCCTACAAGCCCAATTGGAGTATTTGCTCGAAGAAGAAGAGTAAATAAAAATTCTAGGCACCTCCTGCTCGTCTCGGCGCATACATTGCCTATAGACGAATATCTCCAGGAGGTACTTTCATGCCACAATGGATGCGCAGGCAGTTGCAACGTGCCTTTAATGGGAAGGACGTTCGCCAAATCCGTGTGCTCAACAGTTGCTGGTTCTTATATTTAGAAAAAAATAGCGGCCGCCCTGACTGACAGGAGGCCGCCTTTTAGTTCATTCTTACCCTTCCGTTGGGGCGATCATGGTCATCCCTACACGCTGACGTTTCTCGTCAATTTCTACTACCCATACATCTACGATATCGCCAACAGTCACCACTTCAAGTGGATGTTTCACAAAGCCCTTCTTCAAGCGTGAAATGTGTACGAGACCGTCGTTTTTCAGACCGATATCCACAAACGCTCCGAAGTCGACCACGTTGCGCACAGTACCTTGCAGCTTCATGCCCACACTCAGATCAGACAACTGAAGGACATCACTTCGCAAGAGTGGTTTTGGCAGTTCGTCACGCGGGTCGCGACCAGGACGCAAGAGGCTGTCTACAATGTCTTGCAGTGTTGGCTCGCCAATCCCGAGCTTCGCAGCGGTCTCTTTTACATCCAAAGACTGCACGCGTTCCTTGCAGTTCTCACTACCGATCTCCTGAGCGCTAATGCCCAGCATCGACAGTAGCTGGTGGGTCGCATCGTACGATTCCGGGTGAATCGGTGTTTTATCCAGTGGATTCGCTCCGTCCATCACGCGCAGAAATCCGATGCACTGCTCGTACGTTTTAGCACCTAAGCGTGGAACCGCCTTTAGCTGGGAGCGCTCCGTGAACTTCCCGATCTCGTCCCGTTTTTTCACGATATTCCCCGCCACTTGACGGCTGATCCCTGATACATACTGCAAGAGAGAAGGAGAAGCCGTATTCACATCTACCCCGACATGGTTTACGGCAGACTCAACCACAAACTGCAGACTGTCTGCCAGCCTTGATTGGGAAACATCGTGCTGGTACTGACCGACCCCAACGGACTTTGGATCGATTTTGACCAACTCCGCGAGCGGGTCTTGCAAACGTCGGGCGATCGATGCCGCACTTCGCTCTGCTACATCCAGGTCCGGGAATTCTTCCTTAGCCAAGGCGGATGCGGAATACACGGATGCTCCTGCCTCGTTCACGATGATGTACATCACCTCACGCTTCAGCTCTTTCAGCAGCGTGGCAATGAACTGTTCTGTCTCGCGCGAAGCAGTACCGTTCCCAATCGCGACAACCGTAACTCCATAGGTTTCGATCAACTGCTTCACTTTCACTGTAGCTTCTGCCACTTTATTGGCCGGAGGGGTTGGATAAACGACTGCAACCTCCAGCAGTTTGCCGGTTTCGTCTACAACGGCGAGCTTACAGCCTGTACGAAACGCCGGATCTACCCCAAGGACGACTTTGCCTTTTACAGGCGGTTGAAGCAGCAAATTGCGCAGGTTTTCCGCAAAGATGTGAATAGCACGTTCCTCGGCTGCCTCTGTCAATTCAGCGCGCACCTCTCGTTCAATAGAAGGGGCAATCAGGCGCTTATACGCGTCCTCGACTGTCAATGTCAGCAGATCGCGGGCAACTGTCTCATGCGGAATGGTGCGTTTTTGCATCCAAGCCAAAATCTCTGCGACTGGGGCCTCAATAGAAACCTTCAAAATACCTTCGTTTTCTCCCCGATTGATGGCCAGTACCCGATGGGGAACGACCTTTTTCAGAGGCTCACTATATGCGTAATACATCTGGTATACATTTTTCTCGTCTGCTTCTTCGGCTTTCTGCTCCGTCAGAAGCAATCCTTTTTGCACGGTGCGTTGACGTATCCACTGGCGAATTTCTGGGTCATCAGACAGAAGTTCCGCCACGATGTCCATTGCTCCTTGCAGAGCTTGCTCAGTCGTCTCGACGCCTTTTTCCGGGTTGATATATGGTTTTGCTTCTTCTTCTGGATTCCCGGTTTTCGGTAAGCTCATGAGGTAGTTGGCAAGTGGCTCTAGTCCCTTCTCCTTAGCCATGGTTGCACGCGTGCGGCGTTTTTGGCGGTAAGGGCGGTACAGATCCTCTACCTCTTGCAGCTTTGTCGCACGCTCAATAGCTGTGCGCAGCTCGTCCGTCAGCTTGCCTTGCTCATCGATGAGCCGAACAACTTCTTCCTTCCGCACTGACAGGTTGCGTAAATAGCGAACGCGTTCCTCAATCGCTCGAATTTGTGTTTCATCTAGCTGCCCCGTCATTTCTTTGCGGTAGCGGGCAATAAAAGGAACCGTGTTTCCTTCATCCAGAAGGGCAACCGTGCGCTCCACCTGGTGAGGTTTGACACCCGTATCTTGGGCGATTGTCTGGATCATCAACGTAAGCTCCATACCTGTCCTCCTGCGCTCATTCTTCGTCGTTTATTGTACCACATTTGCTAACAAGGACTGGAAAAAGGGAAGAAAAAAGAGGAGCCACTTGGCCCCTCTACGTCGCGGTTTCCAGCTGTTCCACTCTCAATGCTTCTCGCAACTTGCCCAACGCCCTGCGCTGAAGGCGGGATATATGCATCTGCGACATCCCCATGATGTCCCCAGCTTGCTTCTGACTCAAATTTTGATAAAAAGTTAATTGAATGATTTCTTTTTCACGATGATCCAAAATTTGCAGGGCCCGCTCCAGCATCAGATTCTGCTCGACTGCTCCGTACCCTTCTTCCGTCGTCCCCACCAGGTCGAGTAAAGAAATGGTGTTGCCGTCCAGATCCGCTTCCAGCTCGCTGTCCATAGAGAGAGAATGATAGCTGCGCCCCATCTCCAATGTCTCCAGAATCGCTTCTTCTGTAACGCCGAGGCTGTTGGCAATGTCCGCAATTTGGGGAGAACGCTGCAGCTTGATCGTGAGCTCGTCGACCACCCTTTTGATCTTCGGGCTCAGCTCCTTTACTCTGCGCGGAACATAGACACTCCATGTCTTGTCCCGAATATAGCGCTTAATCTCCCCTACGATAGTCGGAATCGCAAAGCTCTCAAATGTCCGCTCAAAGCTAGGGTCGAACCGACGAAAGGAAGCAAGCAGGCCGATTAATCCGACTTGCACGAGGTCTTCATACATGACTTGTCCGCGAACAAACTTCTTCGCTAACGATTCCACAAGAGGAGTATAGGCCCTCACCAGTTGTTCCTGTATCGCAGGATCTTTTGTTTCACCATACAGGTGGATGAGCTCCTTCAACTCCTCTGGACTATATTTCTGCTTCCGAGATTGTCCAGTCATTGCCAGCCACCCCATCCTGCCGAACATACTTGGTCATGGAGACTACTACTCCTGACTCAGAGCGAATCTCCACCTCATCCATAAGCGTGTGGATGAGATAGAGCCCGAGCCCGCCCTCATCCAAATCCTCAAGGTTTTTCCCTGCATAAATCGGCGTCAGTTGCTCAGCAATGAGCTCATTTGAAAACCCAACGCCCTGATCGCTTATCTCGATCACCAATCGATCTTCATAAACGTGGCATTGGATATGAATGGAGCAAGGATTCTCTGTTTCCTTGTATGCATGTCTTACTACATTCGTGCATGCTTCTCCGACGGCAAGCTTGATATCCTCAATCTCGTCAAAAGAAAAGCCCATACGGTTGGCTATACCGGATACAGTCAGACGTGCTACTCCCAAATACTCCGCCTTGCTTGGCAAAGTCAATTGAATCACGTCTGCCTGAGGTCGATTTGGACCCATTACTCGCTCTCTCCTTTGCGGATGGCAATATGATCGTATAAGCCAGTGATGCGAAATAGCCTTTCCACACGCGGAGACAATTTGTGCACCTCAAATGTACGATTTCGTTGGATGCACTCTTTCATAATCCCGATGAAAATTCCGATTCCGGTACTGTCCATGTATTCTACTGCTTCCAAATCAACCGTAATGTGATTGATATCCGGCTTGGTGACGAGTGACATGAGTGTTTCCTTTACTTTCGGTGCTGTAAAAGCATCAATATCTCCACCAAGGACCACTCGGTGCTCAGTTCCAAGGCTCGTTGTCTTAATTAGCAGGTCCATCTGCTTCTCCCCCCGTATGTTGCTTAGGTTCTTCGAAGTACAATCATGGTGTAATCATCCAGCAGGTTAAATTGGGAGAGCAGAAGCAGTCTATTGTACAGGCCGTTTGCCATCTTTTGGGCAGATTCGCCCACCTCTTTTTGCAAATGGTGTACAAGCTCTTCCCTTTGCAAATAATATCGGTTATTTTTGCATTCTGTTACACCATCCGTCAGAAGAATCAGAACATCATTTATTTCTAAATAAATCTCCTGAACCTGGTATTCACTGTTTGGGCATAAACCGAGTGCATTCCCTCGCCCTTCGAGATCGTAAAATTTTCCTTCCGCCGACTTGTACAAAAATCCTGGCTCGTGTCCTGCCATCGCATAACGGAAACAGTGTTCCACTGAGTCGTAACTGCCAAAAAGCATCGTCACAAACATGCTCGGATCAATATTTCTTCCCACGATCCGGTTTAAATGGTGCAGCATTTCATCGGGACCCAGCTCCATTTGTCCAAGGCTGTCTATTGCATATTTCACCATCGACATACACATCGCAGCAGGCATTCCTTTTCCGGTAATGTCTGCAATAGCGACGCCAAAACGCCCGTCACTTTGCTCAATGAAGTCGTAATAGTCGCCCGAGATTTGTTTCGCGGCAATACTCACTACGCCAATCTCCAGCTCTGGGTAGACCGGAACTTCACTTGGCAAAAGGGATTGCTGCATCGCTTTGGCCACGGCTATTTCTGATTCCATCTGTTGATGCCGATTCCGCCAGCTATTTACGGATCGGTGCTCGTTCCCATATTCAATCATGACCTCTGTCAAAATGGAGAAGGAGGAGCGCACAAACTCTGGCACTTCCCCAAGCTGCTCAAGCGCTTGCGCATGCAAATCAGTTATTTCTTCTGGTGAAATATCTTGAGAAAGCATCCATTTGCCCAACTGCTGGGCTCCATAAAGCTGGTCCTCCCCTTGAGCACTCAGGTAATCCCGAAGAATTTTGACATACTCTTCCTGGAAGCTCCGGGTTACCATCTATCTCATTCCTCCTTTGCTTAATCGCTCCACTTCACAACAACGACACGCGTCCCTTCTCCCAGGGTACTGTGGATCTCAAATTCATCCATCATGCGCCTGACACCCGGCAATCCGGCCCCGAGGGCACCCGAAGTCGAATAGCCATCATCTAATGCCTGGCGGATATCAGGAATCCCTGGACCGCTGTCATGTGCTATTATTTGCAGGCCGATCACTCCTTCGCGCTCAATCGGCGAAATGGTGATCGTCCCCGTACCCGCATACAAATAAATGTTGCGAGCTAATTCAGAGATTGACGTGGCGATGCGGGACTGCGTGATCGTGCCAAAGCCAAACGACTTCGACATATTTCGCCCCACTTGTCGCGCCGTCACGATGTCTGATTCTTGTTCTATATTGATTGTCTCAGGAGAATAGTCTGCCACAACCAAAAAAACCCCTTCCGCCTCGCTTGGTAGGTAGAAATGAGTTTTTTCTCTACCTCGAAAAATAAATCATATTGTGTCACATTTTGTCTGATATTCTCTTTTCGAACAGTTCGATGTGTACCTGCGAAATCCCTGCAAATTTGACAGCAAAAAACCACTTGCTTCACTCAAGTGGCTTTTCCTATCAAATGGTCTGATCTTTTTTCACACGTTAAAAATCAATGAGTCCTAAACTGATTTGCAAGGATTCATTAACCCGATCCATCATCTCGTCATCGAGATGCGTAATTTTATCAGTGAGACGTTGTTTGTCAATGGTTCGTATTTGTTCCAACAGAATAACGGAGTCACGATCAAATCCATAAGTTTTTGCGTCAATTTCCACATGCGTAGGCAGCTTCGCCTTTTGAATCTGCGCCGTAATGGCAGCGACGATGACCGTCGGACTAAATCGATTTCCAATGTCGTTTTGAATGACTAAAACAGGCCGTACGCCTCCTTGCTCAGAGCCAACGACCGGGGACAGGTCCGCGAAAAACACATCGCCACGTTTGACAATCACCAGTCACACCCCGCTAACTAAGCGGACAAGAGTATGGTCAGCCTCTTCTTCAGCGCCAAAAGCCTCCGATGCCATATTCAGATTGATCTTCGCCATCTCCATGTACCCTTTTTGCATGGTCTCACGGATTGTGCGTTTTTTTCGCTCTTTCAAATACAAATGCATCGCTTGGCGAATAAACTCGCTGCGATTGGATTTTTCCTTTTGAATAACGCCATCCACTTCCTGAAGCAAGTGTTGTGGCAAGCTGATCATGATGCGTTTCGTGTTTGACTTCGACAAGACAAATCCACCTCCAACCATGACCGTAACTTCCATCCGCTATGCTGGTTCTTGAAAGAACAGCCAATATGAACAATACCATTATGTCGAATCCATTGCAAAAATATACCTACTGTGCGCTTTTTCGGTGAAAAAACGTGAGTGTAAACAATCCAAAGGTGCAGGTGAAGACTTCGTTTACCCAAAAAAGCCAGCTTTTTCGCTTAACTAGTATTCGTGTTCCACGGGAAAATTCCTGCTGAATTTCCTTGCTAGTTATTTACATTTTCACGAAGACGAGTGCTTCATCGTCAATGGGTGAAAGACGTCCGTTACTTTCTGGTCGCGTAAATAGAGGCGCGGAATTCGATAATTCAGCATACAAGGCACCTCGTAATTGATTGTTCCCAGCAAATCGGCAATTTCATCCAAGGAGATTTCCTCGTCCCCCTGCTTACCATACAAGACGACCTCATCATTGACCGCTGCTTCTGTCGAATTCAGGCTGACCATCATTTGGTCCATGCAAACTCTGCCTGCAATCGGGTAGCGCGATCCATTGTACAACACCTCACCGCGGTTGGACAAAAGGCGAGAATAGCCATCTGCGTATCCGATCGGCAGCGTTGCGATCCACTCGTCAGGCTTTGCTGCATACGTAGCACCATAGCTGACCGTGAATGGCTCATCTGCCTTCTTGACGTGGGCAATTCTGGTCTTGAGTGCCAGGGCGGGGGCAAGAATGACATCCGCACGTTCTTTCATGTACAAAGAAGGATACAATCCGTATAAACCTATGCCTAAACGAATCGTATCATACCCCCAATCGGGAAATGCGATAGCCGCAGCCGTATTGCAGCAATGAACGGTCGGCAATGTTTTATTTGCTTCACGCAGTACTTGCAAAAAGGATTGAAACAAGTCGTGTTGTCGTCGCACATGGGTTGTATCTGGTTCATCCGCGCAGGCAAAATGCGTAAAAATGCCTGTCCACTCAAGCTTTGAGCATTCTTCAAGGGCATCTACAACCGCAAGCAAATCTTCTTTTGTCCGGACGCCCAAACGTCCCATGCCTGTATCGGTCTTCACATGAATCCCGACCGGCTTGTCATCATTTTTCTGAAGAATGTCGTTCGCTTCCGTGATCCATTCGACGCTGTAAGCAGTTAACTCCACTTCCAGCTCGCTTGCAGTGACAATGGATTCAACAGGTGTGTATCCCAACACTAAAATCGGCGCTGTGATCCCTGCCCTCCGCAAAATAAGCGCTTCATCGAGCAATGCGACTGCAAGTGAATCTGCACCGCTCGCCAACGCTTCTTTTCCAACATGGACAGCACCATGACCATACCCGTCTGCTTTCACAACAGCCATAATACCCGTTTTTTCTGGCAAATGACGTTTGAATGTCTCGAGGTTCGCCCGGATGGCATCCAAATCAACCTCTACCCAAGTGTCACGACAAAACGATTTCATTCCTATCTCCTCTTGTTCCCTTTTTTATAGTAAAACAAGCGTTCATTTAAATGACTGAGAAATTGCCTGGAAACCATCAGTGATTCCTTTTTGCCGCCTACACGATAAAAATGACGGCCTTCATAAATTTGCTCGACTTCAGACAGCGGGTAGCTCTTTTCCTGTCCTGACATAGAGATAATCAGGTGGGTCTTGGTCAGCTTGTACACCGGACGCAATACCGATTTGTACAGAAACGGAGATAATCCAACAACAGCAATGGCAATGGCAAAAACAAGCACTTTGAATCTCGTGTCATTGGTCGGGAAAAATTGAGAGAGAATCATCATCCCCAGCACAAACATGACAGTCTCGTTAATGCGCATTTTCCAGCTTTTTCGCAGGAGCATGTCTTTGTAGGTCGATGCTTCCTGGTACAAAACTTCGTTAGACGGTTTCTTCATGTAAAGCATGCCACCTCATTCAATAAGTTACTCTGAATGTATCGTGTTTTCCCGCTGTGTGTCAATTCGCGGATTGTCCTTTCACCTCATTCACACGTTGGTTTTTGTGTACAAATCGGCCCTCATCGACCAATCCCAGGAAAATAGAAAAGCAGATGGGATTCGCTCCCACCTGCTGACTTTTCTACATGGTTTTCTCCTGGTCTTTTTCCTCTTTTTCATGTCTGGGGAAAACGACTTTTTCAAAGCTGCCATCCACCATTTTTTGCACGATCGCTGTCAATTCCTCGCTGCGCTTATCTGCTTGCTCCTGTGTGAGCTTGCCTGCCTCTACTGCTTCTTTTAGCTTGGCTTCGTGCTGACCTACCAAGAGCTCGATGACGTCATCCACTTCTACGCCCTGCTCCTTGGCAATGGTCGCCAACGATTTTCCTGCTTTTTGCTCTTCCTTCAGCTTGTCTGCATCCAGCTTGAGGAGGGACAGCAGTTCTTCATTTTTTTCAATGCCCATTCCTTTACCCGGTCCGCGTCCGTGATGCGTGTTTTGCACCATTTCTTTTACCCGTTCGCTCGCATTCTCATTCATTTTGTCGGCCTGTTCCTGCGTCAGCTTCCCGGCGGTTACCGCCTCTTTCAGCTTGGTTTCCTGTTGTTTCACCAACAGAGCCACCAGATCATCCACGGATACGCCTTGCGCCTCTGCGATGGCAGCCAGCGATTTGTCCGTTTTCAGCTCTTCTTGGAGTTTATCGGCATCCAGCTTCAAGAGGGTCAGCAGTTCTTCGTTTTTCTCGAAGCCACCGATGAAGCCTCCTCTGCCAAAGCCTTTATCCGGTTTCGCGTTTTCTACTTGCTCTTTTACGCGATCGCTCAGATTTTCAGACAGCTTATCTGCCTGCTCCTGAGTCAGCTTGCCTGCTGCTACTGCTTCCTTCAGTTTGGCCTCTTGCTGGTCAACCAGAAGTGCCACGACATCAGCGGAGTCAACTCCTTGGGCTTGTGCAATTGCTGCGAGTGTTTTCCCTGCTTGAAGCTCTTCTTTCAGATTGTCGGCATCCAGCTTCAACAGAGAGAGAAGCTCTGTATTTTCTTTGAGGCCCACACCACCGTGGTGGCCCATCTTGCCCGTTTTGAATTTTACTTCTGCAGGTTTATTCAATGAAGTTGGTTTTGCTGAATCGGCTGCCATTGCTCCGCCTATGCTACCCAAACTCAGAACCACTGCCATCGTTCCCATCAGCATTCCCATTTTCGTTTTGCTAAACATGTACACTCAACCCTTTCGTCTTTGCTCGTGTAGTGTGCTTGTTCTTTGGTACAAGACCAAGTGTACATGGGTATTTTTAGATTCCCGTTTGAGAAAAAAGGAAAACTTGAGGGAAAATCGTAGAAAACTATGAAGGGCATTTTGGTTTGAGTCAACATGGTGGAGGAAAAGAAAAAGCACAGTTCTCTTCGACTCTGACACGCCAGCGAGGGTGATTGACTGTCCGTCTCCACTTCCAAAAAAGAGGACCGTCGAGCCAAAGCCACCCTACGGGCGGAAGCTTCTCAAGGAAGAAGTGTTCGACAAGCGTGGTCCTCTTTTTGAAGTTCCGACTGGGTAGGCGTTGTCAAGGTCTGCGAGCCCTGTGCTTTTTCTTTTCGCCAGCTTTTTGGATTCATCGCTTCTTTAAAACTTAGGAAGATTCTCCTTTATGTATCAACAGGGGGAGTTTCTAAAATAGTAGAACAAAGTTGCTTGGGAAGAAGTGCATTTCCAGTCCAAGCGCCTCTGGAGCCCACCTGAGCGTAGGATTGAATGTCGGGGAATTTCAGCTTCACTTATGAACTACTTCATCGAAACTTCTACGTTTGAAGCGCTCCCGACATTCAATCCGGAGCGGACAGTCTAACCCCTTGCAGGGCGTAGGCCGAAGCGTAGACTGGAAATGCGCTTCTTCCCCTCCACAGCAGCTACATTCTAAAGCAAAAACAAAAGAGGACGGTATTCACCGTCCCCTCTCCCATGCTTTTATTTCGCGCTGAGACCATATGTCGACTGTGCGACATTCACCATTTCTTCCTCAGGGAGATCCCCAGCGATTGTATATTCGATGCCGTCGAGCTCCCACGTCAGAAGTCGCTGATTTTCACCTGTCTGCGCAAGCACACCAACCGTAAAACCGAGGTTCACAGGCATACCTTGCTCATACGACACAGATGCTGCCGTCGGGCGCCCTTCGATTACTTTGTAGTTGTAGGTTCCTTTGTAGGTCAGGATAACCTTTCTCTCTCCATCACGGGTGACGGGCTCGATATCTCCTTGCGTAACCCCTTCTGGCATATACGTAGGGACGATGACACCGAATTGGCTGTTCGGTTGTTTCACGACCTGTCCATTTGTTGGTGCCATTGTTGGGATTGTTGTCAACGAGCTTGTTGTCATGTTGCGCTCTTTGTCAAAGGCGTCTTTGTCAAACATAGGGTTGAACGAAAAATCAGTGAAATCAATTCGTACGAGCGGATTCATGCTAGCATCCATAATTTCGGCGTGCGTCGGTTTGAAATCTTCTGTCAGCCAAATTTTTTGCTTGGTCAAAGAACGATTGCCGCTGTAGTTCGCTTTCACTTCGAATACATACTGTTTTTCTTCCATCTTCATTTGGCGCTCCGTGTCATCGATAATGCTCTTGGCCAGCGTTTCGTATAAATATAACGGTCCGTTGTTCTCAGGCCAGCCACTTTGGAAGCGGAAGCTCTTGTTCAGATGCGGGGTCAGTACAAAGACTCCTTCATTGTTTCGCAAGATGATTTGTGTAATGCCACGCTGTTTTGAGGTAAGAGCTACCCGATAATTGGTTGGCTTTTCATACCAGACCTGAACATCGTACTCCATGGGGGTAGAGCCTGTCTGCATGGTCAAAACTGCCTGAGACTTGTACCCAGTCATTTTTCCCAGTGCACCGTTCAGGTCGCTCACCACATCTTCTGGTGTTTTCTGACCGAAACAACCGCCGAGGAACAGGGTGAAAACCAACAATAACACCAGTGGTAAAGCTACCCGTTTCATTCAATGAACTCCTCCTTGTCAATATTTTCGACAAAGAAGGGCATCCCTGTCTATTTCCTGGGAAATCTGTCAGTCTCTCGCCCATGCAGCGCACATCGTGTCAATAGTTGCGAATGGTTACGAAGTTGGCGATATATCGCTTGGATCGGCTACAGACTTAGCCTTCCTGTGTAAGAGCAGGTAGTCCCTCCTGATCTACGCGATATAAATGTATGTCCATCCTCGTCCCAATATGCAGACAAGTTAATCGGTTTTTTCAAACATCTATCGTTCTTCTACAATGACTTGGGCAATCGCATGCGTCTGGCTATGCGAAATGCTCACATGAATATGAACGCGAGCGGGGTCAAGATCAAGCTTGCTGTACACCTCGTTCTTGATGGTCATGACGGGCTTTCCCGAATCATTCGGGAGGATTTCCATATCCAAAAAACTGAGCACAGCACCAATGCCTGTGCCCAGAGCCTTTGCTCCCGCTTCCTTGGCAGCAAATCTGCCTGCAACCATTTCCGCCTGTCTCGTCTCTGCTTTTCCCTGTAGGAGCTGTTGTTCATCTGTGGTTAAAAAGCGTTTGATTGCACTCTCTTGTCTTTTTATCAAAGTAGCGATGCGCTCTATTTCCACAATGTCTACACCTGTTCCAATGATCATGAGCACTTGCCTCCTAGTGGGCTGATTTACGAATCACAGTATCATCCACTTCCACGCTTTTGCAAGTGCGAGGATAGAAACCACATTCCATGCATAGACTTTACGTAAAAAATAAAACCCCCGCAAATTGCGAGGGCTCTGTCCGCTGGCTCCTACTCAGTAACTTGGCCAGAAGATTGTTGTGCAGCCGATTGTTGGTTTTGACGGCGAACTTCTGCAACATTTGTCTCACTTGCGAATTCAGTCGCAGTACCTTGGGAAGCAGCGCGCTGTGCAGATTGTTGGTTCTGACGACGAACCTCTGCTGCGTTTGTTTCACTTGCGAATTCAGTCGCAGTGTTTGCTGCTTGGCTAGCTTGGTTCGCTTGGCCCATACCTCTGTTTTGTTTAGGCATCGTTAACATTCACCTCCTCGACGTCACTGAATATAATTTGTACAGCCCCCTATGTGCGTATCCATCCTCATTTTTCCAAATCATGCTGTTGTTTACTTGCTTTGTCTCGACCGATCATTCATATTGGAAGGAGCAAGGCTTTTACTCTCTGCTTTTGAAAGGGGCAATTCTGTATGGCTCACAAGGTTATTATCTATACCCAAGTCACTTGCGGTCCTTGTCAGGAAGAAAAAATGTGGCTGACTTCCAACAACATTGCTTTCGAAGACAGAGACATTCGTCAAAACGAGGCGTTTTTCCAGGAAGCTATTCAGTTAGGCGCCAGCATGACACCTGTAACCCACATTGAAAAGGAAAACGGCGAGCAAATTGTCATCCATGGATTTGACAAGGAAGAACTAAAAAAAGCGTTGGATCTCAATTGATCCAACGCTTTTTACGACTGATCAGCCAAATGAAGGTTCACTTGCAACTGATTTTTGTTTGACTACTGGCGACATGTCCGGCAAGTTAGACAAAATTTGCTTCACTTCAGGACTGCATTCCGTATTAACGGAGTAATAAACCCATGGTCCTTTCCTACGCTCTTTGACCAAACCATGCGTTTTCAACTTAGCCAAGTGCTGGGAAACAGAAGGCTGGGAAGTTTGCAAAATTTCCACGAGATCACGGACACATAAGGACTGTACTTGCAGGAGAGCCATGATCGTCAAGCGCGTCTTGTCACCAAGTAGCTTATAAGTCTCTGACAAAAACAGTACCTGCATCAAATCCATTTCCATAAGGATACCCACCTTTGCCTTACATATCTGTTTATCAGTATACTATATGGCTTATATGATGGGGAAGATAGAACGCAAAAGTTATGTGAACCCTGCTTATACATCCTGCTTTTTCATCGCCTCAATGATCTTGTCTGCAGTGCGCGCAGCCAGCGCCATGACTGTATTTGTCGGGTTGCTTCCACTCGAGGTAACAAAAGTAGAAGCGCCTGCTATGAAAAGATTGGGTATGTCATGTGACTGCCCGTATTCATTCACAACAGAAGTTTCCTTGTCATTCCCCATCCGGCATCCCCCCATGAGATGAGCGGTATCAGATACCACATGCTCTGGCTGCCCCCCCATCGCTTGTATAATCCGGTTCATTTGCCCAATGGCATGCTTGTATAGCTGCTTGTCGTTCTCCTGATAACTGAACGTCACCGTAGGAATCGGCATTCCGTATTCATCTTTTTCACCTGAAAGCGTCACTCTGTTATCAGGATAAGGCAGCACTTCCCCTACCAAGGTGATCCGCGCATACATATTGTAATCCAGCATGGTCTCACGAAGCTGTTTTCCCCATAAATACGAGCCATCTTCCCTCTCGGCAGCAATGGCAGTCGCCATCGCGACCGGACGTGACCCGTGTGCACTCAATGTATATCCGCGGGCAAATCCTCGTTCCCGGTCTGTCTCGTAAAAATGCTGGGTCAAGGCAAGGACAGGTGTTCCCTTATACAACCGCACCTCCTCCGGAAGCCGTCCGTATACATCATGGCTGGAGTGGGGCATAATTGCTTTTCCTACCCATCCGCTCGAATTCGCCAGCCCTTGCGGAAACTGTGCATTCGCTGAACTGAGCAACAATCGGGGAGTCTCCACCACAAACCCGGCCAAAATGACGACACGAGCCATCTGCTTGTGCGTCAAGCCATTATGGTTAAACAACACACCGCTGACCCGGTCGCCTGCCATCAAAATTTCCGTCACCATGCAGTCGGACAGTACCTCTGCCCCTTCCGCTATCGCTTTGGGGATATGATGAATCAATCCGCTGTACTTGGCATTCGGCATGCACCCTTGATTGCAAAAGCCACGATTGATACAGGGAGGACGTCCATCAAAAGGACCCGATAAAATCGCCAGAGGCGCAACCACACTCTCGATCCCCAGCTTCTCGCACCCTTCCCGGAACAGTTGGGCATTGGCACTGATTGGCTCCCGAACGGGGTAAGGATACGGGCCTTGAAAGGAACCCCATGGAAAATGATTGGGACCTGAGACCGCAATCTCCCGTTCGATCTTGTCGTAATACGGGGCAAGATCCTGATACGTAATCGGCCAGTCCTCCCCTACGCCGTCTACGGTCTTTGTCTTAAAATCACTCTCGTGGAAACGCAGGAACACCCCCGTAAAATGCACGGTGCCTCCCCCAATTCCCCGTCCTGAGTTGTTATGTCCCAAACGCAGTGGGTCTTTGCCTGCTACCAGCCTCGTTTCCTGCCAGGCCAATCTCCGCATCGACAGCTCATCACTGGCAAAATCGTGTTGCGGGTCCCAAAACGGCCCTGCTTCCAGTACGACAACGCGCAACCCGGCCTTTGCCAGCTCATAAGCCAGCACGCCACCTGCCGCTCCAGCACCTACGATGCATACATCTGCGTCATTGGCGTATTTTCTTTGATCCACAGGAGTGGGGCGATGAGTAATCGTATGATGGTCATGACTCGTCATTTGTTTTCGCCTCCCATGGGTCCGTCAATCCTTTTTCCACCCGTACATAGCCACGCGGATAAGCGGGTCCGCCATAGCCGATATCCGACCAAACTAACGGATGTGAATAGTAAGCACTGACTGTGTCATGCAGCAACCGCTTGAAAAAATCTGCTGGAGCAAAGCCTTTCCACGCCTCCAGGTTTTGAATGCCCCCATTCGCAACGCGCTGAAGAACGGCTTCTTGCTGGTCTAGCTTCAACGCAACAAAATCAGTTCCATAAGCGGCATGACTCTCCGCATCAATCCCTTTCAAGCCCGAGCGATAGAACTCTTTTTTGGGGGGAATTCCGACCTTTCGCTGTGATTCGCCGATATTACTAGCCGTCGTATTATCCAGATGCTCCACCACATAGGTCAGCACTTCCAAACGGTGATCATTGACCAATACGCCTACGACTGTCTGCAAGAGCAAGGATTCAGGCTTCGTAAAAAATTGATTGGCAATCGCGGGCATTCGTCTGGCGCCTACCACTTTCCTGGTGTGAGCATCCCACTCTGTATGCTGGTCCCAAACATCATAGGATGGGTAACGTTTAGGCTTTTCCATGTCCTCTCACCCCTTTGAAAACGATTTTTACCAAAACAGCGCAAGAAGCCCCAATGCAGACATGGCCGTGATCAGTAAAGGAAGAATCACAGGAGGACCGACGAGAAAATTTTGACCTTGAGAATAACCTCCCACACGCTGCCCAACCCCGACCGTATGCAAATAGGCCCCGTACAAACCACCAACCATGCCGACTACCATCATCAAGGCAAACACCCAACGCAGCCACCCCGCATTCACAAACGATAAAACAATAGCAGTAACCGCAAATACAGGGAGCTCAAGCACGGGAATCCACATTGCCCAATGGCGGAAGTTTTGTCTAGAGTGAAAAAGTGTGACCTGAACCGCAATCAGGGCGAACGCCAACCCAGCAAAAAGTATCAGTACGCGTTCGATCGGCCAGCCATGCCACATGGAAACATCCTCCTTTTTACGTACATTGCGCCTATTTTTTCCGTCCTTGTCAGGTCCTATTCTGCCTATTTCACTACAAGTAGCATGATGAATAGAAAAAAGCCTGCTACTAGCCAGCAGGCTTTTCAATCCCTATGAAAAATAAACCAATGTCAAATACAATCCGAGCAAGGTGAACAACAATGTCGGTACGGTCAAAATAACCCCCGTCCGAAAATACTGCCCCCACGTAATCGTCACGTCTTTGCGTCTCAAGACGTGCAACCAGAGCAAGGTCGCAAGCGATCCGATCGGCGTCATTTTCGGCCCCAAATCGCTTCCGATCACATTCGCGTAGATCATTGCTTCCCGCAACACCCCATCTGCTTGTGTCCCTGCAATTGCCAACGCGTTGAAGATGACTGTCGGTAGGTTGTTCATGACAGAGGAAATAGCAGCAGCCAGAAAGCCTGTTCCCAATGTCGTTGCCAATAAACCATGCGCCATGAACCAATCCAAGGCGTCTTTGACCAAGTCAGTCAATTTCGCGTTGTGCAGCCCCCACACCACGACGTACATGCCAATCGAAAAAACAACGACTACCCACGGTGCTTCTTTCATAATCCGCCGCATGGCGATCGCTTCACTTTTTCTTGCAGCCAGACAAAAAATGATGGCTGCCCCTGCAATGATGATAGAAACGGGCGTATGGATGGACTCGCTAATAAAAAAACCAATCAACAAGACCGCAAGAATCGGCCACGCCAGGCGAAACATTCTGTGGTCGCGAATCGCTTCCTCCGGATTTTTCAGATGGGAAAGGTCAATCTGCGCTGGGATGCTTTTGCGAAAATATAGGTACAAAACCAGCAGGCTTCCACCAATCGAAAACAAAGTCGGAATGATCATTTTGGCCGCATACGCAGCAAAGCCAATATCAAAATAGTCAGCAGAAACAATATTCACCAGATTGCTAATCACAAAGGGCAAAGAGCTCGTATCTGCAATGAACCCGCTCGCCATGACAAATGCCAAAACTGTTTTCCCATCCAGCTTTAGTGCCCTCACCTGTGCCAACACAATCGGCGTCAGGATTAGGGCTGCCCCATCATTCGTAAACAAAGCGGATACGAGTGAACCAAGCAGGATCACATAAACGAACATCAACCGCCCATTCCCTTTGGCAAAACGGGCCATATGAAGCGCAGCCCATTCAAAAAAACCGACTTCGTCCAATACGAGCGAGATGATGATAATCCCAATTAGCGCGAGCGTCGCATTCCAAACAATGGAGGTTACCTCTGCAACATCACCGATCGTGACTACCCCAATCGCCAAGGCCAACAGTGCTCCACCGACAGCCGGATAACCAATCGACAACCCCCGCGGTTGCCAGATAACCAATGTCAACGTAATCAGAAAAAGGAAGAATGAAATCCAAACCACCGCATGTATCTCCTTTCCTAAAGCAAAAAAGAACGGACCTCAAAAAGTCCGCTCTCCTACCATACTACAAATTGAAATGATCTGAAACGTCAAGTAATGGAATCCTTTAAAGTAAAATGTGGCCACCTTCTACATGAAGTACAGTTCCGGTAACAAAACTATTTTGGAGCAGGTATAGTACGCTTTGTGCGACGTCTTTCGCTTGTCCAACTCTCTTCACAGGGAGTTTGTCTGCCAATGTTGCATAGAAATTTTCGCGCACATCTTCAGGCATTTTACTCCGTGATGGCGTATCAATAATGCCAGGTGAAACGATATTCACTCGGATTGGTGCCAGTTCCAAGGCGAGGGTTTGCCCCAGATTCGAAACCGCCGCATTGACTGCGCCAAGGGCAGAAGAACCAATCATCGCTTTGTAGGCGACAACCCCGGAGAATAAGGTGATGGAACCGTTTGTTGAAATCTTCGGCGCTCCGTACTTCGCCGCGAAGTATTGACCCCAAAATTTGTTGTCGAACAGCTTCCGCGCTTGGGCTGTATCCGTTTGAAGGAATGAACCACCTGATGTTTCCGCTGCGCTGACGACCAGATGATCAAACGTACCTACTTTTTCAAAAAAGGCCTGAACCTGCTCCTCATCGGTGGTATCTAACGTATACGCCGAGGCTTTGGAGCCAAGACTCTCTTTTGCCTTCTGCAATTTATCTTCGGAGCGGCTGGCAATGATCACTTCTGCTCCTAGCGCTACTGCCTGTTTGGCTGTCTCCAAACCAATTCCGGAGCTTCCGCCGATGATGACTATCTTTTGATTGTGCAACATGATAGGATCTTTCCCCTTTACTGTGAGATTTTCATTAGAAGCTCAATACCTGTTTGAGATGCGCCTCGAGTTCGGATACAAATCGGTCGATCTGCGGATTTTTGATAACATCATAGCAAGCAAAGCTCTTTACAGGTTGCATGCCTAAAAATTCCTGTACGCGGTGCAAATGACTAATTGCATCCTCAAGGCTTTCCCCTTTAAAAAATTGGGTTGGATCGTTAAATGCTTTTTCTGGGGCATTCCAAGTCGTGGAGAACATATATTTTTTGTCGGTTAATAAACCGCCTCTACCGTATTGATTAGCCCCCTTGAAAAACAAACCGTACGCATATACTTCATCCATATATGTTTTCATTAACCCAGGGACACTGAACCAGTAGATGGGTGTTTGATAAATGACCATATCTGCCCAGAGAAATTTCTGGTGCTCTTCTTCGACTTTGTATCCGTTTTGAATAATGGTAGTTCGTACATCGTTCTCTTTTTCGAGCAAACTCACCATATGATCCATCAAGGTTTGGTTCAGTTTCCCCTCCGATGAGCCATATTTTTGGTGACCATTGATGATAAGGATTTTTTTCATTTTTAACATCTCCTTTACGTTAGTTCGTTCAATTTTCCGCTACGACACCAATTTGTTGCATAAAGGTTAAATTGTCTTCCAGGTGCCAGTCTTCAACAAGCTTCCCATCCTTGATGCGCAAAACATCGATTGCCATAAATTGAATGGGCTTCCCGGTCAGAGATTTTCCCATAAACTCGCCTTTGCTCGTACCCGTAAAAGAAAGACGAGCTGTCACCTTGTCCCCCACTACCAGTAAATCCTCAATTTTGCATTGCAAGTCGGGAACTGCTTTACGGAAGTTGCGAGAAGCAAATAACAAGCCATCCGGACCTTGAGGTCTTCCTTTCGGCAACGTGTTATCAATGAAACTTGGAGAAACGGTTTGTGAAATAAGTTCCTCATTCCCCGTGTTCCAGAATCCGTAGAAACGTTGAGCGGCCTGTACCATTTCAGTAGCTTTCGTTGAATCCAACGAGGAATCAATCGTCATCGAAACGGGTTGTGGAAGATCCTTCAATAGTTGTACGTCTGTCTTGGCGGACAACACAGCCGTTTGATTATCATAAGCAGACGTTTTCGAATCAGTAGCGCATGCTGTTGTGAACAGCATCGTCCCGAAGATGACAGCAATACCAGCTATCGAACTCATTCTTTTTGTGCGTGGAATCATATTGTTCCAATCAACTCCTTATTTAGAGTGGAAGTATCGGTTCACATTGCTATTGTAACGACAGTAACTTCATTTATGGAAGTAGTGATATTAAATTCATATAGTTTCCGAAAAGATACTATTGCGCTATAATAGCCAAAAAACCCTACTATTTTTTTGGAGGATATTCCGATGAACGTTCTTGAACCAATCGAACTGAACAAAGGAACCCCAGGCCAACCTTGCCCCATTGCCAAAACGCTTGACGTAATCGGGACCAAATGGACCTTTTTAATCATTCGGGATCTGCTTATCGAAGGAACGCTGCGTTTCAGCGACCTGCTGAAATCCATGGATGGGATTAGTCCAAAAACACTGTCGCTTAGACTTAAGGAATTGGAAGAGCACGGCATATTGGAAAGGAAGGTGTTTCCGGAAGTCCCTCCGCGTGTGGAATATACGTTAACGGAGAAAGGGAAACGATTGGAAGGTATTTTCATTGAGTTAAAGAGGTTTGGGTTGCATTTATAAACGTTTGGAAATCAAAAAGAGCGGACCTCGAAAAGTCCGCTCTTTTACCATCATGCCTATTGAATTATCCGAAACGTCCGGTAATGTAATCCTCTGTTCTTTTGTCACGAGGATTTTGGAAGATCGTCGGGGTGCTGTCAAACTCGACTAGCTCTCCATTCAAGAAAAACGCAGTCTTATCGGAAATACGTGCTGCCTGCTGCATGTTGTGTGTCACGATTACAATCGTATAACGGTTCTTCAGCTCTTCCAACAGTTCTTCGATTTTGGCTGTCGAAATCGGGTCTAATGCAGAGGTTGGCTCATCCATCAAAATGATCTGTGGCTGAACAGCGAGTGCCCGTGCGATACAGAGGCGTTGCTGCTGTCCACCGGAAAGCCCTGTTGCGGGCTTTTTCAGTACATCCTTCACTTCATCCCAAAGGGCTGCTGCCTTGAGGCTTGTCTCTACCAACTCGTCCAGCTTGTTACGATCATTCATGCCGTGTAGTCTCGGCCCGTACGTGATGTTGTCATAGATGCTTTTCGGAAATGGATTCGGATGCTGAAACACCATGCCGATATTTTTGCGAAGTCGCTCAACTTCTACACGGGAGCTATAAATATCCTCGTCGAAGACTTTTACCGTTCCCGTAATTTTGGTGTTCGGTACAGAGTCGTTCATTCGGTTCAACGTCCGTAAAAATGTAGATTTACCACAGCCAGACGGACCAATTAAGGCTGTAATGGAATCAGACTCTACATCCAGATTTATATGATAGAGGGCTTGCTTATTACCGTAGAAGAGATTCAACTCTCTCACCGAAATAACGCTCATACGGTCTTCGCTCCTTCGTGGTTGTTACGTCTTTTTACTTCCCCACTATAGCGCACCAATGTTAGGTTTCCGTGTGAAGTTTATTAAGTTTCGTTAAAGATTTCGTTTTAGGACTTTTTACATAGGTCATCTTACATTAATTTATGGTAAATCTTGCTGGCAAAGCATATACGCTCCTCTAGGTACCCCCTACAATAAAGCTGAACGTTTTGATAAGGGGAGAACAATTAATGCTAGACATAAAAAAACTATGGGGTCACTCGTCGTTTCATTATCGTTCAATTTTCACCAGGCTGTTCGCAGGCATCATGGGCATGGTTGTCTGCATGATGGCAATTGCCGCTTTCTTCATCAGCTATCAATCCGAAGCCACACTCAATGAAAAAACAAAGCAGCAATTACACGAAGCATCAGGTGCAGCTCTACAGAAGGTACATAGCAGGGTCTATGACATCGTGACCGCCTTGCAATCATTTGCTTCCACTTATAAAAACAGCAAGATCACGAACAGTCAGATCTTTGGCATTTTTACAGATTTGTCTACCAGCAATCCTACGATTTCCGAATTACAAATCGTCACCACGGACGGAAAGTATTTGACCTTTCCGGGATCACCCCTCGACAGTTCCTACGATCCGCGAAAAATGGACTGGTATGAGGGGGCATTGAACCAACCGCAGCAGGGGGTTTTTGTCTCAGATGTCTTCCAGTTTTCCAAGACGGAGTTTCCCAAAATTGCCGTCTCACTCCCTTTGCGCAATGAAGATGAGGAGCCAGTAGGCGTCGTCGTGGCATTCGTCTCTGTTCCGAAGCTGAGCGAATCAATCGGGCAGATTAAACTGGGCGAAACCGGGTATGCCATGATCGTTGATCAACAAGGCAAGCTGGTCGCTCATCCTGATCAATCCTACGCGTTGCAGCGCCCTCTTCTCTCCGAGCTGGCCATCGTACAAAACGTCATCGCTGGTCAATCTGGGTACGAGCCGAGCAGGATCAATGAGGTGGACTCATTTGCCGCCTATCAATTTGACCCCTCCCTAAAATGGGGAGTGATCGTCGCACAGTCGGTATCCGAGGTAAAGCAAGAGGTTCGCCGCCTTCAGTTAACTATTTTGGCCGTCTCACTCGTCGGACTTGCTGCACTCGCACTCATGTTGTATGTGTATGTTCGCCGAATCATCAAGCCGATTAAGGAAGCACAACAAAAAATGTCCGCCTTTAGCGAGGGGGATCTGCTGCAAACCATGCACGTTCAAAGTAATGATGAAATTCGCCAGCTGGCTGACAGCTTCAATCGAATGAGTGAACAAATCCGGACGATCATCGGTAAAATCCAGTACGTCATCTCAGACGTCAAACAAGTAGCCGATCATGTCGGAAAAGGCTCCCGCCATTCTCACGCCATGCAGTCAGAAGTCGTATCCGTAACAGAGCGGCTGGCCCAAGAAATGGACAACCAGCAGGAGCAGATCGATGATATTCACGCCACGATGGCCGACATCACGCAAGAAATGTCTCGGATCACTGACTCCATGGAAAAAGCAATTGTACAGAGCCGGGAATCACGTCAGCAAAATGCCAGAGCAGCAACCTCCATTGATTTGCTAAAAGAAAATATGCACAATATCTCGGAGGATATGAAGGCTTCTATGCATGCCATGTCCTCCATGAGAGAAAGCATGAGTGACATCAACGAAATGCTCGGTCTGATTTCTGCCATCTCCAAGCGAACCAAGCTTTTGTCCTTTAATGCTCGAATCGAAGCTTCCAGGGCTGGACAAGCTGGGATCGGCTTCAGCGTCGTAGCAGACGAAATTCGCTTGCTGTCCGACCAGACGGAAGAGGCATCGGCCCGTATTCAAAAGGTAATTGAATCAGGGGAAGAACGAATGGAGCACGTAGCTGCCTGCTTGCAAACGACCGATCATGCTACTGTAAATGGCATTCAAACCTTGCACCAGGCCGCTTCTATCTTCCACAATACGATCCAGCTCAGTGAAGCGTTGACTGCTCAATTTGAATCGATCAGAATGCTCACAGGAACAATCTCGATACAGAGCCAAGCCATTTCGCAGCGGGTAGACAATCTGTCCGCCTCTGCACAGCAAGTAGTTTCAGGCACACAGCAGGCCGTAGCTGCCAATCAAGAAAGCCTATCCTTATCGGAACAATTTCTCGATGACTCCCTGCGCCTGACAGAAATCGTGGAGGATCTGGAGCAAACTATCAAATTTTTCCGAGCGGGAGAAACAACCCCTTCTTTGAAAAATTCATGATATCATAAAGTGAATGGGAACTTTTCACAAACCTATCCTACGAAAGGGGATGTCTGGACCTTGGATAAGCGTTCCATTCACTTTTATGTCATTGCCCTATTTGTACTGCTAGCAATGTCCCTCGTAACCTTTATCAAGGTCTTTGATCAAAGCCACTATCTGCGTTACTTGTTTGTGGCGATATTTTTTGTTGGCTTGATAGTCGGTTACGTTCGATACTGGATGAAGGTCAAAAGCGAGAACATGCAGCATCAAAGCAAATGGTACAGGTATGGATTTTTACTTGCTTTTGCCCTCATCTATATGGCTATCAAATATGGTGTAAAAGCTGTTGTAGGTTATGAGGCTTCCAGCGAAGACTACGGCATTGTCATCGCGTTCTTTTTCTTGGGTCTGTTTATTTCCTACTATGGTTTTTATGCACGATATTTGCGGAAAGTCTGAAACCAAAAGCACAAGAAGCCCTCCTGCAAGCTGATTTGCTTGGGAGGGCTTCTTGTGCTTTTCTATTCTCTCTTAGCCAAAACGTCCGCTAATATAATCCTCGGTTTTTTCGTTTTCAGGTGATGTGAAGATTTTCCCTGTCTCATCCATCTCGATCAGCTCACCCATCAGGAAGAAGGCGGTTTTCTCAGAAATTCGCGCTGCCTGATGGAGGTTATGGGTAACGATTACGATCGTATACTCATCTTTTAGCTGCATGACCAGCTCTTCGATTTTCATGGTAGAGATCGGATCGAGAGCGGAAGCCGGTTCGTCCAACAGCAAAATGGTTGGCTGCATCGCAATTGCACGCGCGATACAAAGCCTTTGCTGCTGTCCACCAGAAAGGGAGAGTGCTGAGTCGCGAAGACGATCTTTTACCTCATCCCAAAGGGCTGCTTTTCGCAAGCTCGATTCAACCAATTCGTCCAAATCACGTTTATTGGTCATCCCATGGAAACGCGGTGCAAATGCGATGTTTTCATAAATCGATTTAAAAAATGGATTCGCTCGTTGGAAAACCATTCCTACCACTTGGCGCAGGCTCTCGATGTTTACTTGCGAGTTGTTAATGTCGATACCATCCACAATAATGGAGCCCTCTACTCGACAAGAAGGAACCAGATCATTCATCCGGTTCAAGCTCCGTAGAAGCGTCGATTTCCCGCATCCGGACGGGCCAATAAAGGCCGTCACGGAGTTGCGTTCAATATTCATTGATATATTTTTTACGGCGTGCTTCTCTCCGTAGTATACATTCACGTTATTCGTCTGAATGATCGTTTCTTGCATGGTCAGTACGGACATGGCTGCCACCTACCTCTTCTTAGTTTGATCCTGACGTCATCTTTTTGTAAACCCAATTCCCGAACCAACGAGCGGAAAGGTTAAAGAGCAAGACGGCAATAATCAGAACAGCAGCCGCGCCATCTGCGACATCACGTGCATCCGGTGTCAGCCCCTCGCTGTTTACCTTCCAAATATGCACGGCCAAGGTCTCGGCAGGACGGAACGGATTCAGAGGTGAAGTTGTACTGTTCATCGAGAAGTCGGTGAAATCCAGATTCGGTGAAGACATCCCTGCCGTAAACAGCAAGGCAGCCGCTTCCCCAAATACACGACCAGATGCCAAAATGGCACCCGTAATGATACCTGGGAGTGCTGCTGGAAGGATGACTGACACGATGGTACGCCATTTGGTAATACCAAGCGCGAGACTCGCTTCCTTTTGACTGCGTGGTACGTTGCGCAGTGCATCCTCTGTTACACGAACCAAGAGCGGCAGGTTAAATACCGTCAGCGCAAGTGCTCCACCAAACAGGGTATAGCCCCAGCCAGTCATATTTACGAACACGAGCAATCCAAACAAACCAACTACGATAGACGGAAGAGAAGACAATACTTCTATACTCATGCGGATGAACTGTGTAATCTTGTTATCCGGCGCATATTCAGCCATATAAATGCCTGCTCCGATCCCGAGCGGCAACGCGATCAGCATGGTCAGGACCAGCAAGTACAACGAGTTGAAAAGCTGTGGTCCAATCCCGCCACCCGCATTGACAATATCCGGCGGAGAGGTCAAAAAGTCGAGATTCAGCTTATGCCAACCTTGCGAGAGAATGAAGCCCAATAGTCCCACCAAGGTACCGATAATCAGTACGGCAATCAGTGTCAAAACAACAGTAGCAGCGCGGTCCATCAGTCTCGCTTTCATCTATTTTGCCAACCTCTTTCTGCCCAACAGGCGCAAAATCACGATAAAGATGAAAGACATCGCCAAGAGCAGCAAAGCCATTGACCAGAGAGCATTGTTATACGGAGTTCCTTGAATCGTGTTCCCCATGTTCAATGTGATACCGCTAGTGAGCGTACTGATCGGTTCGAGCAAACCGCCTGGCAGCTTCGTTGTGTTACCGATAACCATCTGCACAGCCAAAGCTTCTCCAAAAGCGCGGGACATTCCCAAAACAATGGCCGTCAAACAGCCAGGAAGCGCGGAATGCAACACGACATTCCAAATGGTTTGCCAGCGAGTAGCACCCAGTGCGAGCGAAGCATTGCGCAAATCTTGCGGAACAGCCTCGATAGCATCTGCTGCCACACTCGTAATGGTTGGCAAAATCATCAAGGCAAGAACAAGTCCCCCTGCCAATAAGCTGAAGCCAAGAACATCAAATTGTTCCCGAATAAATGGAACAAGCAAAGTTAGTCCAACATAACCGTAAACCACCGATGGAATACCTACCAACAGCTCGATAACCGGCTTCAATACTTTTTTCCCGAAGCCAGGAAAGATTTCTGTCATAAAAATAGCGGCGCCGATTCCGAGTGGCGCGGCAATTAAAGCAGCCAATGCCGTTACGAAAAACGAACCGAGGATAAAGGGCAACACACCATACGCGGAGGGTTCACCTTCTGGGTCCCATTTGTCATGGGTTAAAAATTCTTTGAAGCTTACTCCATCGACAAAGAACGTCGACAGCCCTTTTGAAGCAATAAAATAGGTGATCGATAGAACGACAATAACGAGCAAACCCGCACAAATCATCGCGATGGTTTTGCCAGTAATATTCTCTGTTTTTTGACGCTTGTTCGTTGTCAGCATTTTTTGCGCAATCATCGATTGACGCTCTGTATTTACCCCTTCAGTACGATGGCTCATGTTCTCCCTCCTGGAAAGAAAACGACTGTACGCAAGCAAAATGAGGGGAAGGCCCCCCTACCCCTCTATTTTGCTGTTGACGATAACGCTTATTTTTGTGTTACTTTGCCTTCTGCATCACGTTCCACTTTCATGTCTGTGATTGGCAGGAAGCCCAATTCTGTAACGGTTTTCTTTTGTACTTCGTCAGTCAGGATGAAGTCGAGGAATGCTTTTGCATCGCCAGTTGCTTCACCTTTGGTGTACATATGCTCGTACGCCCATACTGGATATTTGTTCGTTGTAATGTTTTCTGCGTTTGCTTCCACGCCATCCAATTTCAGAGCTTTTACAGTGTCATTGAAGTAGGACAGTGCCAAGTAACCAATTGCACCTGGTGTTTCTGCAATGATTTTGCGAACAGTACCGGAGGAATCCTCTGTGATACCTTCTGCTTCTTCTTTGCCATCCAACGCGAATTTGCTGAATGTCGCGCGAGTTCCGGAAGATTTCGGACGGTTAACCAGCGTGATCTTCATATCTTCGCCGCCAACTTCTTTCCAGTTGGTGATTTTTCCGGTGAAGATGTCGATCAATTGTTGCTTGGACAAGTTGTCCACTTTTACTTGCGGGCTTACCGCTGCTGCCATACCGACAACCGCTACCTTATGGTCTACCAGTTCGTTTGCTGGAATGCCTTTTTTCTCTTCTGCAAAAATATCAGAGTTACCAATCGTTGCTGCACCGCTTGCTACTTGGCTCAAGCCCGTGCCGCTTCCTCCGCCTTGTACTTGGATTTGTGCGCCTGCATTTTTTGCCATAAAGTCCTTGGCCGCTTGCTCGACCAGAGGTTGTAAAGCGGTAGAACCCACTGCTGTTACAGGTTCACCGGAAGTTTTTGTTGTCGAACCAGAGTTGCTTTGCTCCTGGGCTGGTTGTTGCGCTGGTGCTGGTGTTTGTGTCTGCGCAGTGTTGCCGCTTCCGCACCCCGCGAGTAATGCCCCTACACATGTCAGCGCAATAAACATTTTGCTGAGTTTTTTCATTGGATGAAAATCCTCCTTAAAAGGTTCGGTTTGTTTTTTCTCTCTTACAAGTACAAACTATACAGCGGGAATGTTGTCGTATTATGTTGTGAATGTAAAGCTTTCTTAAAGATCCCGGAATTCCTGTTGTAAAACGGCGCAAACATGGGAATAATGTCCCTATTCTTTTGGTGGGGGTGTCCATGTGGAACGTTTGGCCTTGCTTTTTGTTATCATCGGTGCCCTGAACTGGGGATTAATCGGGTTGTTTCAATTCGATTTGGTCGCGAGCTTGTTTGGTGGAGCGGAGTCTATCGTAAGTCGAATCGTGTATACGTTGGTAGGCTTGTTTGGGGTATATGCCATCAAGTTTCTCTTCACGGATCGGGAAGAAACGCCAACAACATAAGAAAACTATGTCCGGCTGTTGGGGAGAGGAGGAAACAGGAGAAAACGCTCAGCTTCTTGTCCCACCAGCTGTGGGATTCACTGCCCGCCTCCATGAAAAAAAGCGAAACCCGCGTCCAAAGTCGTCCATTCAAGAGGTGTCTCAGAGGTGGACGCTAAAAGCTTGTTTCTCTTTTTTTCATTACGCCTCGGTCGGTGTACCAAAGATCTTCGCTTATTTCTCCTGTTTCCTCTACGAGCTT
>NZ_JAGQDN010000034.1:0-42295 GCF_021270385.1 Brevibacillus sp. AF8
CTAATCGGTCGAGGACTTATCCACACATTCTTAGCAATCATGCGTATTCAGTTTTCAGGGAATGAGATAGCCATCCGAGCAGGATGGCTTTTTTGTGTGTTTTTATTCCATGTGGGGCTTCCGTTGGCCTTTTTGCAATCATACCTCCAGCCACCAAATCCCCGCGCATTCCGGCAAAGTTACTAGCTTCTCTACAACGACTTTGTCCGCAAGTTCATCTCCAAAGAAAAATCTTGCTAGCCGTTCTGCTTCTTCCAAGTTTGCAAATCGATAGTCCAAGCGAATCCATTTGTGAGAGAAAACGTATTTGCTTTCTAACAAGGAATAATACTGCGTAAGAAATTCGGGTGGATGAGGTGTTTCATATCCAGTCCCCATCGTCTCCATGATGACGATCGTGCCACCAGGACGAAGCACGCGCTTCATCTCCAGAATGATCTTTTCAAGATTGAGCTCGTTGTTGGGAACTTCAGAACTGGTGAGGTAACAGACCGTCCACCCTGCTACGATGACATCCGCGCTGTTATCGTCCGCGGGAATATTTCGATGATCCGCTACGCTGGTTTTCCAATTGGAAAGACCGGCTTGCGTCAGCTGTTGTGTATTCACTTCTAGCATGGAAGCGGAAGCATCCAGAGCCAGAATGGAATTGGCATGAGGGGCAAGCACAGACGTAAGTCTACCTGAGCCAGCTCCCAGATCGATCACGTCCTGTCCTTTGATAGGGGTGATTTCTTCGATGACAGCGAGCAGACTAGGTTGTCTGGAAATCATCAAATTGTACTGTTCCGCTTGAGTTTTGTAAATTTGTTCGTGGTTTGGCATCGTTCATCCTCCAGTTACTTGATCGTACTGGAAAATATGGTAAAGCCTCACGCCACGTGAAGGTCAAGAGATAGAAAAAAGGATTCCGCCTGCAAGTCTTATGAGCGACAGGGGAATCCTTCTTTTTCATTTAGGAACGGACAGAAATTAAATCTTTCGCCAGCGCTACCATCTGATCATGAAGGGTAGGGTCCAGTAGATTGCTTCCGGCGTGGTAAGCGAGATGATACAGAATTCCATCATCATAGAACTCCATCTCATGGGCGTTTGTGACGATCAGATTTACTGCGTGATTTTTATCATCATATTTGTAAAAGTTATACACATAAGAGCTGTTTGTCGTAATGATATGATGATAGAAAGTGATATCGTCGGTCAATGGCTCGACGCGCATGACGTTCCCAAACGAATCCAGTCCAGAAGCAGATGGCTTCACATGGGCCAAGGGGTTTTCATCTGTCTCCGTCATACGTACGATGAAGAAGTCTTGCGAAAGTGGTACTTCGTTATCCTGCGCGTATGTCAGCTGTAGCTGGTGTCGTATTTCTTTTTCGGAGCCTGAGGAGAATGAGACGAGATAGGCCAACTCTTTTTCGACAGGAAAAGGCAGCTTCGTTTTATCCAGTTGCTTGATGCGGCTTTGGAGAGACGAAGGCAATAGCGGTGTTATTTCCTGAATACTCATCGGCTGGTAATGCGTCACGTTTTCAGGACCTTGGGTCAGTCTGTGAATTTCGCTCTGGGCAAAAACATCTCCGCCAGCTTTTACGAGACCAGTGGAAGAGGAGCAACCGCCAAGCAATAGAAACAGGCTCACTGCAAGCGAACACACAGCTTTTGGTCGAAAATTTCTCAAGGCTTTCCTCCTATTATGCCTCCGCCCCCTTCGTTTGATTGACGAGACGAAGCATTTTATTCCCGACGTTGATTGCTGCTTGAATAATGTAGCCAGTCGTAAACGACAGCACGACTGTTCCGTAATAAATCGGGCCATCTAACAGGAAGCTTGCGCTAAGAAACATGCACGCCAGCAAAATTTCTGTCCGTCTGAATGTCCACTTTAATCTTTTCGACATAACCAGTACAAATGCCTCTTGGGGAGCAGTGCACACTTGCGTACACACATACAACCCGATACCGCTGCCAATGCAAATGTTTCCGAGTGCCATGGTCAGAAGCGGCGGCAATGAACGGATAGCAGCCATGAGCCCATCGATGGACCCAATCAAATCGACAAAGACGGAGATCAGCACCATGACCAAAATGGCACCGACAGAAATATAACTGCGATCCATGAAAAGGACGATGATGACAAAGGTCAGGTTAATGGCAAACATCCAGAAGCCAATCGATATCCCGAAGTTTTGATACAGAGCAATAAACAGAGAATCATACGGGCTAAGACCAAAGGATGTAATGGTCGTCATCATGTTGATCCCGAGCGCCAAAATCAATAAGCCTACGATAAACAAGAGATATTCAAATTTTAAGCGAATCACAAAACACGACTCCTTTCATTCTACATAAGGAGAGCATAAGATGTGGAACGCTTTTCAGAGCAAGCGGAATGTGTTTTGATGTATGTAATTAGTACTGATCCGACTTCGAGGAGTAATCTGAGTGGCTAACATAAGAGAAATCGCAAAATTGGCAGGTGTATCCGTTTCAACCGTTTCCCGTGTGCTAAACAACCATCCGTACGTGAATGAGAAAAAACGCGCGGAGATTCTCAAGATTATTGAAGAACAAAATTATGTTCAAAACAGTAATGCGGTGCACCTTTCTACCGGAAAAACGATGGTCATCGGTGTGACATTGCCTCTCGTCAATAACCAATACTACAGCTCCATTATTGAAGGGATAGCAGCAGAAGCAGCCCAGCATCATTACAAGCTGATGGTGTGCCAAACGAATAACAATCCCGAGCAAGAACGCAGCGTTTTACACTTGCTCAAAAATAAAAAAATCGACGGGCTCATCATGTGTTCCAGATCCAGCTCTTGCGAAACGCTCAATGAATACGCAGGATACGGACCTATCATCACGTGTGAAGCAAATGATACCACATCTGTTTCGAGTGTTCATATCGACCACTATCAAACGTTTCTGATCGGGATGGAGTATCTGATGAAGAAGGGGCATCGCCGGATCGGGTATTGCATCGGCAGAAAGAACAGCTTTAACAGTCAGCATCGCAAACGTGCCTATTACGAAAAGCTACATTCGATTGACGTGACACCCTCTCCTGAGTGGTCATTTGAAGAGTGTTTAACGATCCAGGACGGCAAGGATGTCGTGAGGAAATTGCTGCAATCAAAAGAGCGGCCGACAGCAATGATCGTATCGTGCAATCATATAGCGGCAGGGATCATCAAAGAAGCCAGCAGATGGGGGATTCGCGTACCGGAAGACTTAGCCGTAGTCGGTTGCGATGATCAGCCAATCGGAGAATTACTAGAGATCACCACTGTATCCAGCTCCAGCATGTCGATGGGAAAATACGCATTTGAGATGCTCCATGAGCGGATTTGGACACAGCAGTTGGATGGGAAAAAGGAAGAGAAGGAACTGTCGCCCGAATTGGTAGAGCGGCTGACGACGTAAAGCCAGAAAGATAGCACAGTTGATCAAAAAAACGCTCGAGATCTCCCTCATAATAAAGAAAAAATAGGTGAAGGAAGTCAAAGATGGACACGTACAAGCGGATTCAGGACGCGATTGATTTTGTAGAAGAGCATCTTCAGGAAGAAATGAACATCACAGATATTGCTTCACGGGCGCATTTCTCTGCGTTTCATTTTCAGCGGCTGTTTCAGGCAATCTCAGGCTTCAGCGTACAGGAGTACATTCGCAAGCGCAGGTTGTCGGAAGCTGCACTTGCGCTAAAACAGACAAGTGACAATGTGCTCGAAATTGCTGTGGCCTACCAATACCAGTCGCAGGAAGCATTGACTCGCGCTTTCGAAAAGCAGTTCGGGATTACACCTGGAAGATATCGCAAAGAAAATCATTCGCTGCCTTATCTAGCCAAGATGGACTTCTTGGCCTTTCGCCAAACGATCAAAGGAGAGATCACGATGAACAAACCGACGATCACGACATTGGATGAAATTTTAATCATTGGGCGCAGATACCGAACGAGTTTGCAGGAGGAAAAGTATTTCACGGACATCCCGGGCTTCTATCAAGCGTTTGGCAGCAATCAAGATTTTTTGCGGATTCCCAATAAAGCGGCGGCAGACATGTCGTACGGAATCTCCTGCGAATTTGAGGATGACGGTAGCTTTTCCTTTGTTGTAGGAGAGGCTGTGCATGGCTTTCCAGAAGAACTGCCTGAGGGCTTCATTTCACTTGCGCTGCCTTCGGGGAGATATGCGGAGTTCAAGGTGAACGGGGAGGTCGATCTTGTGCAAAACACACGCAGGTACATTTACGGGACGTGGTTGCCGAATTCGAATTACGAGAGAGGCGAGGGACCCGATTTCGAAGTGACAGATGTGTGGGGCTCTCGTTTCCCAGATGCGATAAAGATGAGCATCTATATTCCGCTAAAATAGCCACTGGCTCGCGAATTTTACATGACCTTCACACGCCATCCATTCCAGCTTTATACCTGTTTGCTATAGTGTAAATGTAAGAGCGAATGTACAGGAGGCGGGTAGGGTGGAAGTGCGGATTGAGCGCGTCGTAAGAGATGATTTTGCGGAAATGATTACGTTGGCGGATATGACATTACCCGATCGAATGAACTTGCATGAGCTGAAAAAGTATATGGAGCTGTTTCCTGAGCTGATTTTCAAGGCGACATACAACGGCCAGCTCATCGGTTTTAGCTGTGCCGGAATTGATATGTATCAAACGACTGGCTGGCTTCTGTTCAGCAATGTGAGCAAGGAGTTCCAAGGGCAAGGCATCGGCAAGCGGCTAATCGAAGCCAGACTGCAAGCCCTGCGCCAGTTTCCAACACTTCGTACCGTGCAGGTTACGGTGAGTGAAACGAATGCATCCTCTATTCGTGCGCTGTCTGCCTATGGCTTCCGTTTGGCTCATGCTGAGCAGGATTACTACGGGCCGGGCAAGCATCGGAATTTGATGGAGCTGCCTATTTTGCCTATGATTCAACCAGAAAAAATAGAGACGTCCATTGTGACTACTTAGATGGATTCATGAAAAAAGCGGAGGAGCTAAAATCTTGCCGCTTTTTTGTTTTTCATATACTGTATCGATGCCGTAGTGGAGGGAAGAAGTGCATTTCCAGTCTGCGCTTCGGCCTACGCCCCGCAAAGGGGATTGACTGGCCGCTCCGAAATGAATAGCGGGAGCGCTTCAAACGTTGAAGTTTCGAGGAAGTATCTCATAAGTGAAGCTGAAATTCCCCTCTATTCATTTCTACGCTGGGTAGGGCTCCAGAGGCGCTTGGACTGGAAATGCACTTCTTCCTACGTGGCTTCGGTCTCCACAATCGTAGGAAGACAACAATAATTACCGCTTCGTAGCAATCAGCAAAGTAGCTAACACCTGCTGCCCAAACGCAGTAATCTGCGTCCCTTGCTTCTTAACCCCAATCGAGACGCATCCAGCTCGATCTAGCACGGTCAGCTTGTGTCTGATTTGGGCTTCAGTCATGGAGGGACCCTCCATTCTCGAGAGCAGGGCACTGCGTCCAATCCGTTCCTGACGCTGATAGCAATCGGACAGTACTTGCAGGATCGCCGCGTAGTCTACCAAGGAGCCTTGCCTGGATAAATACCGGATTGTATCTTCCAGCTTATCATCCCGGTGAGAGAGAAGTGGCTGAGTAGAGACATGCCCCGCAAAAAAACGCTCTGGCAAATGAGACAGCTCCACCTGATTCCCCTCTGCGATGACGACTGCATAGTGAATGAAATTTTCCAGCTCGCGAATATTGCCTGGCCAATCGTAACGGAGTAGCTGTTCCGTCACTTCTCGTGAGAAGGACAGACGCTGCTTTTTTTTCTGCAAGAAATAATCGATCAGCACCAAAATATCATCGGGACGATCACGCAGGGGCTGGATGTGCAGAGGCAGAACGTTCAGTCTGTAATACAAATCCTCGCGAAATGTCCCTTTTTTGACCATTTCCATCAAGTTGCAATTCGTAGCCGCGATGACGCGGACATTGACTGGAATGACCCGATAGCCCCCTACGCGCATGACCTGCTTTTCCTGGAGAACGCGAAGCAATGACGCCTGAATGCTAAGCGGGGCATCCCCAATCTCGTCCAGAAAAATGGTTCCGTTGTGAGCCAGCTCGAATAGCCCCATCTTTCCGCCTTTTCGTGCCCCTGTAAAAGAACCCTCCTCGTACCCGAACAATTCGCTCTCTACCAAGCTCTCGGTCAGCCCTGCAAAATTGACGGGGACGAACGGACCGTCACGGCGCGTCGAGTGTTGATGGATGGCTTGGGCAAAAACTTCTTTCCCGGTTCCGTTTTCCCCTGTAATGAGAATCGTAAAGTCACTTTCGGCAAGTTTGGTTGCGACTCGCTTGTTGGCCTGAATAGACGGGCTTTTGCCGATGATATTGTCAAACGAGTACTTGGTCATCAGTCCGAGATTGGCACTCTTCGTCCGTATTTCCTGTTCGATCTGCTGTACCTTCGTCACGTCCTGAAAGGTAATGACAGCGCCAAGAAACTGATCATCCAAGAACGTGGGAATCTTGGTAACCAAGAGGTACAAATCGCGGTATTCCAATACTTGCTTCGTTACTTCTGTGTGTGATTCGACTACTTCCAGAATAAGAAATTCGGGAATGACTTCTGCTACATTTCGCCCGATGCAAGTTGCTTCAGTCATATGCAAAATTTTCTCGGCTTCCTTGTTCAGCACAGTGATATTCCCTGCGGCATCTGTACCAATAATGCCTTCATGAACGGCATTTAAAATGGAGCTTAGCTTTTCATTCAGCTTCCGTTCATTGTGTACCGAGTTGGTCAGCTTGCGCCCGATATGGACGAAATCACTGATGAAGTCAGCCGTGTACAGGTTTGCCTTATCTGGAGACAGATCAAGCAGGCGCGAAATATCAAAGATCGTCGTCAAATCCAAAGGGCGGTGCCCCAACTCAATGATGTTTTCGAAATGAGCAGGAATCAGCTCCCTGAGCCCATGACAGACAGCGACATCTATTTGGTCTTTTTCAGGGAGCGGAGTCTCGGTATCGGGTACGTAGGGTACAAATGTCAGATGAGAGAATCCGAGATGAAACAGTAGCTCAATCGCGCCTTCTACCATTTCGATAGAGTTGGAAACAAATAGACAGCGCGTTCCTGGAGGCAAGTCCATGAGTTGATCCAATTTGTTAATGTCAATCGTACGCCTTGCTAGCAGCACGGGGATGTCTGGTTGAGGAACTGGCTGATCTTGCAAAAGACTGGTATCAGAAACAAGGATGAGATCAACTTCATCGTACACACTCGGGTGAAGCCGTTCTTGCATGTGGTTTCGAATGATGGCCAAGCGGTTTCCGAAAAAAGACGTGAGCGTGTTTGCAAACAGCAAGCTGATCGTCTCCAGCCTGGTCATCAACAAGATACATGGTTTCTGTTTTATCATGATGCGACTCCTTTATATCTGCCGAAAAGCTTTTAGATTTGGGTGAAAATATTGGATCAGATATCCGTAAAAACAACCTATATTATAACCTAAAAATACTTAATTGTTCAGAAATGCTTAACTTTTATAACAATATGGTTTTGGCACAAATCTTGCTATACATTCGGTAGAGCAAACCAGATACTAGAGATAGACATCAGGGAGGATGATGAATCGGATGAATCCGTTCTTATACATGGACGAGCATCGCGACGGAATAGTGCGAACATACAAAGATTTGCATCAATTGGCGGAGCCGAGCTGGCACGAGGAGAAAACGGCGAGATATTTGCGGGGACGCTTGGAGGCGGCTGGTATTGCCGTCACAGGCTTCGAGGGGCACCACGGCTTTTATGCGGAGATTCCTGGAGAGAGTGCTGAGATCGTGGCATTGCGCGCGGATATGGATGCACTTGTGCAGGAAGTGGACGGCGTGGTGAGACCGAATCACTCATGCGGACACGATGCTCACTCGACACTTGCTCTCTACAGTGCCCTGGCTATTCAAGCAAGCGGGGTGGTGCCGCCGAAAACGATGCGCTTTCTATTCCAGCCTGCTGAGGAGAAGATGGGCGGAGCCTTGCAGATGATGAAGGATGGTGCCCTCGAAGGCGTGACAAAGCTGATCGGCGTCCATCTGCGCCCGGAAATGGAAGTCCCGTATGGCAGCGCTGCTCCAGCGATTTTGCATGGATCGTCTAGCTCCATCAGAGGGACGATTACAGGTCTACAAGCTCACGGAGCACGTCCGGCCCTCGGAAAAAATGTCATCGAAGCCGCTTCGTTTTTGGTTCAGGCGTTGCAAAACATTCGTTTGGAAGATGGATGCTCTTTTTCCGTGAAGATGACCCAATTGCAAGCAGGGGGAGAAACGGTGAATGTCATCCCTGATCGAGCGACCTTTAGCCTCGATGTACGTGCACAGTCCAATGAAGGCATGGCCGAATTACGGAGAAAAACCGAGCATGCCATGAGTCAGACAGGGGCTTTGATGGGCATGGATGTCGAGTGGGAATGGTCGGGAGTCACACCCGCTGCGGTCGCCAATGCGAGCATGATCCAAGTAGCGCAAAAGGCAATTGGGCAAGTGCTGGGTGAGGACAAAATTGCCGATATATGTGTAACGCCAGGCGGAGAGGACTTCCATTTTTACGCGATCCACCGCCCTGAGCTGGCTACCACGATGATTGGTCTGGGGTGTGGGCTCACACCTGTTCTGCATCATCCACAGATGACTTTTCAGACGGATGCCTTGATTTATGGGGCAAAAATCATGACAGCTGCGATTTATGAAGCAGCCCAACATTCTTAGAGAAGCGCTACACACGCAGGGGGTTACCTTATGACAGAGAGCAAGCAACTAAAAAAGAAAAGCTTACTTCGGCTAGACGCCTACGTCCTTTTGTTTTGCATTTTACTCCTATGTGCGTTGGCTACCTATGTGGTCCCGACTGGAGAATTTGAGCGTGTAAAAAACGGCAATGTTACCACGGTTGTACCGGGTAGCTATCATGCGGTGGAGCCAAATCCTACGGGTTTTATCGAGTTTTTTACCGCGATCCAGACAGGGATGGTCAAAGGGGCGCCGATCATCTTCCTCGTTTTGTTCACAGGCGGTGCTTTAGCTGTTTTGGATAAGACAGGTGCACTCAACGCAGCGATTTTGACTATGGTCCGAAAACTGGGACATAGAGAGTGGCTGCTGGTTATTTTGATCACTTCCGTCTTTTCCGTACTGGGTACGTTGGGTGTGATCGTCAACTCCGTCATTGCATTCGTTCCACTCGGCATCATGATTGCGAGAGCGATGAAAATGGATGCAATCTTCGGTGTGGCTCTGATTTATCTGGGGGTGTATGCCGGATTTAATACGACAATCGCTTTTCCGGGAACACTGGGCTTGTCCCAAGAAATTGCGGAGCTGCCGCTGTTTTCGGGTATCGGATACCGCACCATCATTTATGTTACGTTTGTGACCGTTACCATCCTGTACATCGGGCGTTACGCGCGTAAGGTTCGTCAAAACAACAGTATCTTGGAGGGTGAGCTCTTTCCTTCCGATAGTGGTTCAACCACGATGGAAGTAGACACGAAAAATGTTGATTTTACTACTCGTCACAAATTGATCCTTGCGTTTACGGGGATCGTTCTGATTGGTTTTATCGTCTGCACGATCTTGTTCAAATGGGACGTAAACGAGATGTCCGGAATCTTTATTTTTATTGCGATCGGGGTAGGCTTGCTCAACAAGATGAGTGGCAACGATATCGCCAAAACGTTCTTAAAAGGCTGTCAAGGGCTGATTTATGGGGCTTTGATTGTCGGTATGGCACGTGCGGTCACGGTCATTTTGGAAGATGGGAAGTTCCTCGATACCATCGTGTACGGGCTTGCTACCGTTCTGGAGCCGCTTTCCCCGATGGCTGGGGCAATTGGGATGTTCCTCGGAAGCGCCGGGCTGCACTTCTTGATTTCGTCCGGTTCAGGTGAAGCCGTTATGTTGATGCCGTTGTTGGCACCATTGGCTGACCTGATGGGCATTACGCGCCAGGTAGCAGTCGAGGCACTGATGCTCGGAGAAGGTGTGGTCAACTGCATTAACCCGACCTCAGGTGTTCTGATGAGTATTTTGGCGATGAGTGGCATTTCTTACGGCAAGTGGCTGAAGTTCATGCTTCCACTCACAGCGGTATGGACAGTCCTCTCCATCGTATTTATCGTGATCGGGGTCCTGATTAACTGGGGCCCGTATTAATCCAACATTCGATGACAAGAAAGACCTGTCCTCTGCCAGCTTTCTGATGCTAGAAAAAAATCCCCCAACGGCTACTAGCTTTGGGGGATTTCCTTTTCTCTATTGACCAATGATAATGCGTTCTTTCGGATAATGGTAGCGTACGATTCGGTCATTGCGCTTCAAGAAGAGGAGCAAATTGATAATCCCGATACGTCCGATCATCATCGTAATAATCAGAATGAGCTTGCCGCCTATGCCCATCTGAGCCGTTATCCCGGTAGACAATCCGGTCGTACCGAATGCAGAGCAGACCTCGAACAAGACGTGCTGGAAAGGTAAATCCTCCAGCCAGACGAGCAGCATGACCGCTGTGAACACCAGGATGATCGCGATGAAAAAGACAGTGAAGGAGCGCTGAATGTCCTCATCAACGAGTTCTCTTCCGAACACCTTTACTTCCTTGTAGCCACGCATGTTGGCAAAAACCGAGGCAATCAGGACGAAGAACGTCGTGGTGCGTATCCCACCGCCCACGCTGCTCGGCGAGGCGCCAATGAACATCATCCCGGAGAGCATGATGAGTGTTGTGGTCGACAAGAGGCTGATATCCATCGTAGCCAAGCCGCCGCTTCGCGAAGAGACGGAGTGAAACAACGAATAGAACAACATTTCATGCCAGGTCTTATCGGCTAAAAACTGATTTCGTTCAAAAACGAAAATGAGCAGGGCACCAATGGCGATCAAGGAAAAGAACGTCAGTGTTGTAATCTTGGTGAAGAGCGAAAAGGTGAAACGCACTTTTGCACGGCGATAGGAAAAGTACGTTCTCAGTTCCACGAGGACGGGAAACCCGATCGCTCCACAAATAATCAAGATCATCACGATAGTCTGAAACACATAATCGTGGGTAAAGTCGAGCATGGAGTTTCCGTGCAGGTCAAACCCGGCATTCGTAAAAGCACTGACAGAGGCAAAGTAACCGTGGTAGAACGCGGTGTACCAGTCGTCGTAGTAGCCGGCGTAAATAAAATGACTGCCTAACAGGATGGTTCCCGCTAGCTCGATCAAGAGTGCAATCACGAGAATATTGCGCATCAGGTCGACCAGACCGGACAATGTGGAGCGGTTGTGGTCCGTCGCGATCCAGATGCGCTGTTCCAGACCGATTTTTTGGCCCATGAGGATCCAAATGAACGTTCCCAGTGTCATGATTCCGACCCCACCAACCTGGAAGAGCAACGTAAGAAAGAGAATCCCCCACTGGTTGAAAACCTCATGAATCGTAATGACAGTCAGCCCGGTAACGCTGATGGCACTCGCCGCGGTAAACAAAGAGTCAATAAAAGAAAGAGAGGCTCCCGGCAAATGAAAAAACGGCAATGACAGAAGAAACGCTGAGATCAGAATGAGCCCAACGTAGGCGAACACGATGATTTGAACAGATGTCAATCGACGCTTTTGATTGGATGATAACAAAATAAATGGCCTCCTGAATAAGCTTCATGAGGATTATCATACCAAATAAATGAAGGGAAGCAAAAGCACGGAAAAGATCAGTTGACAATGTATCCGCAATAATGGTAAAGTTCAGAAGTATTTATTGGAAATTCAAAATATTAATGGAAAGGTGGGCTAGTCATGAAAAGAATTGTACGCATGGGTCATCCATACAAGGGCATACATGACGTAACCCCACCATTGATACGAGCGTAGTATCGTTTTTTTGATCTCGTTAACATGGCGTAGGTTACCTTTTGTAGCCTGCGCCTTTTCTATTTTTGTTGAGGAAAAGGCATGTTGCTCACGGGCGATGTGTCTTTTTTGTCCCTAAAAAAGGCACCCAGCCAGCTAAAGAGAGGGGAGAAACAAAAGATGTTCTCGGTTTTGGCAAAGCTTGATTGGTTTTTCAAGGAGCATTGGAAACGTTATACGGTCGCTATTCTGCTATTGATTCTAGGCGGCCTACTGGAGATTATCCCTCCAAAAATCATCGGGGTGGCTATTGATGAGATTCACCTGGGGACGCTAACTGGAGAGCGGCTGGTATCCATTTTGCTGTTTTTCGGCGTATTGTCTGTCGCGATTTATTGGGTCAATTTTATCTGGATTCGCCAGCTGTTCGGGGGAGCGTTTCTGGCGGAACGGACGTTGCGTTCGAAGCTTATGACGCATTTTTTGCGGATGACGCCAACGTTTTATCAGCGCAATCGTACTGGTGATCTGATGGCGCGAGCGACAAATGACCTCAAGGCTGTCTCAATGACGACAGGCTTCGGGATTTTGACGATGGTGGATTCGCTATCTTTTACAGGGGCAATCGTGCTGACAATGGGCTTTTTGATCAGTTGGAAGCTGACCTTAGCGGCGATCCTTCCATTGCCGTTCATGGCCTATATCATCAAGCAGTATGGGAAAAAAATTCACGAGCGATTTTCAACCGCACAATCCTCGTTTGGCGAGCTAAACGATCGCGTACTGGAATCTGTCTCTGGTGTTCGTGTGATTCGAGCTTACGTACAGGAAATGGCGGATCAGGAGCGCTTTCGTCAAAAAACACATGAAGTGTATCAAAAAAATATCGATGTAGCGAGAATCGATTCGTTGATTGAGCCGACCGTCAAAATATTGGTTGGGATCAGTTATATGATCGGCTTGATCTACGGTGGCTATCTTGTGTTTCAAAGAGAACTGACCTTGGGAGAGCTGGTCTCGTTTAACGTCTATCTAGGGATGCTCATTTGGCCGATGTTTGCGATTGGCGAATTGATCAATGTAATGCAAAGAGGAAGTGCCTCGCTGGATCGGGTCAATGAAACCTTGGCTTACGAAGCCGATGTGACGGATCACGACAGACCGGTTCATATTGCAGTACCAGAAGTCATTCGATTTGACTCCGTGACATTCCGCTATCCATCTGCGCAGGTTGACCAACTAGTGGATGTCTCCTTTACCCTTGGTCGGGGGCAAACGCTAGGAATCGTCGGGCGTACGGGAAGCGGGAAATCCACGCTGGTGCGACAGTTGCTTCGCGAATTTCCGGTAGGACGGGGAGCTATCAGTGTTTCGGGAGAGGCGCTAGAACAGATCAGCCTGGATAACATCAAGAGTTGGATCGGCTATGTACCGCAGGAGCAGATTCTGTTCTCGAAGACAGTCCGCGAAAACATCCTGTTCGGGAACAACGAGGCAACAGAAGAACAATTACAGGAAGTATTGAAGCAGGCAGCGTTTGCTAGGGATGTGCAACTACTGCCTGAAGGCTTGCAAACGCTCGTTGGTGAAAAAGGCGTAGCCCTTTCTGGCGGGCAAAAACAGCGGGTCTCGATTGCCCGGGCTCTTTTAGTCAATCCGGAGATCTTGATTCTCGATGATGCCATGTCAGCGGTGGATGGAAAAACCGAAGCGGAGATGATCGCCAATATTCGCCGGGAGCGTGCAGGTAAAACAACGCTGATCACCACACATCGCTTATCGGCCGTCCAGCATGCAGATTGGATTCTCGTCATGGACGAAGGGCGAATCGTCGAGGAAGGTACACATGCACAGCTAGTGGAGCTGGGTGGTTGGTATAAAGAACAATTCGAGAAACAGCAGATTGAAGCGACGCTGACAGAAAGCGGGTGAATGAATGACGACAGGGAAAAGGCTAGTCCATTATGCATCCATTTTTAAAAAGACGATCCTTCTGGCGATATTGATGCTGTCCATCTCGGTTGGGGCAGAACTGACGGGACCGTTTTTGGCAAAAAAAATGATCGATACGCACATCATGGGCATTGAATTCCCGTGGTATGAGACGGCACAGCGTGAGGATTCCGTGTTATACAAAGGGAAGTACTACACGAGACAGGACCACTTGGCAGCAGGGGAGAGCACAGGTGGGGAAGTTCGTGTTTTACAAGTGGGTCGCGACTATTATTTCTTGAATCAGGCGATTTCGTATGATGGGCAGCGCTCCATTGAGGATGGGAAGCTCGTCATTGTCAAAGGTGCGGATCGAGCGGAGTATCAGGCCACTCTCTTAAGCAATCAGGAGATATTTGAATTTTTCCGGCCAGAGACAAGCGGCCTGCTCACACTGGCTGCTCTCTATTTCGGACTATTGGTAGTTGCCTCACTTTTCCATTATGGGCAAAAATTTTTATGGCAAAAATCAGCGAATCAGGTCATCGAGAGACTGCGTATTGATGTGTTCGCGCATATTCAACGACTGCCCATTCAATATTTCGATCATCTCCCTGCCGGGAAGGTGGTTGCTCGTGTCACAAACGATACGGAGGCAATCCGGGAGCTGTTTACGAATGTGCTCGGCAACTTTATTACGAGCGGGATTTATTTAGTCGGTATTTTCGCAGCGCTGTTCTTGCTTGATGTACGGCTCGCGCTCGTTTGTCTGGTCATTTTGCCAATCATGGTCGTGTGGATTTACTTGTACCGCAAGTACGCCTCTGCATTCAACCATGTCATTCGGGCACGCATCAGTGACATCAACGGAATGATCAACGAGTCGATCCAAGGGATGCCGATCATTCAGGCATTTCGCAGAGAAAAGGAAACGATGCGGGAATTCGGCGAACTAAACGAAGAACTGTTCACCTATCAAAATAAAATGCTACGGCTCAATGCGACCGCTTCGTTTAATCTGGTTCAGTTCATCCGCAATATCGCGTTTGTGTTGTTCATCTGGTATTTCGGCGGAGCGTCCCTCGGTATAGGTACACTGCTCTCGCTTGGTGTCCTCTACGCATTCGTCGATTATCTCAACCGCTTGTTCCAGCCGATGACACAAATCGTCAACCAACTGGCGAACCTGGAGCAATCTCTCGTTGCGGCATCACGTGTTTTTGAACTGCTGGATGAAGAAGGCGTTGACGTTGATCCTGTAAAGGTTCCGTGCTATCAGGGGAATGTCCGTTTTGACGATGTTTCTTTTGCCTACAAAGACGACCAATATGTGTTGAAAAACATTTCATTCGAAGCTTGGCCAGGAGAGACAGTGGCACTGGTTGGTCACACAGGCTCGGGAAAAAGCTCGATTATCAATCTGTTACTCCGCTTCTATGATGTTAACAGAGGAGCGATTATGATTGATGGGCGCAATGTCCAGTCGTTTTCCAAACAGCAGCTTCGGCAGCATATGGCTATTGTTTTGCAGGACCCGTTTTTGTTTACAGGAACAATTCGTTCCAATGTGAGTCTGGATGATCCGTCGATTTCGCCGGAAAAAGTGGAGAAGGCCTTATGTGATGTAGGGGCAGACCAACTGTTCCGCAGTCTTCCGCAAGGATTCGATGAACCTGTTATCGAGAAGGGCAGCACGCTTTCACTCGGACAGCGTCAGTTGATTTCGTTTGCGCGTGCTCTCGCATTTGACCCGGCTATCCTCATTCTGGATGAAGCGACTGCCAGCATTGACACGGAAACAGAGGGCATTATTCAAAATGCACTTGAAGTGTTGAAAAAAGGGAGAACGACCTTCATCATTGCTCATCGCCTGTCTACGATCAAAAATGCAGATCAAATTCTCGTACTGGATCGAGGCAGAATTGTAGAGCGAGGAAAGCATGAAGACTTGATGGAGAAGCAAGGCAGGTACTATCAGATGTATCAATTGCAGCAAGGGAACAAAGAAGTGCGGGTGCAAGAGGCAGTAGGTAAGCACGGGAGCGCTGCAGCTCTTACCTAGTTTTTTCTACTCTTTTTGCTTCTTGAACGGTAAGATAGAGCATAGAAGTATGGATTTTTCAGGAGGGATCATCATGCCACATCTTATCGTTCGAGGCATTCAAGCTGAACAAATGGCCACGATTAGCGAACCGCTTGCAGTGGAGCTTGCTGCACTCTGCCAATGCGGTACAGACAATTTCACAATCGAATGCTTGCATACAACAGGCGTTTTTGGCGGGAAGATCGTGGAGTCGTTTCCTTTTATCGAAGTAGCCTGGTTTGAGCGGGGACAAGAAATTCGTGACCAGTTTGCCCAGATTGTAACCAAGCATGTCTTATCTCTTGGCATCCTAGAAGTGGAAATGGCATTTGTCGCTTATCAAAAAGAAAGCTATTACGCCAACGGAGAGCATTTCTAAAGAGCAGCCGACAGGTGCTGTCGATTTCCCGGGAAAGAATCAAGACATTCGACAAAAGTATAGACAAATAAATGAATGCAAGCATGGAATAAGGGTGTTCCTTCCTGTAGTACGAGGTTCTTCGTACGAGACGGGTGGAACACCCTTTTCATTTTATTAGCAGAACCAAAAATTTCTAAAATAGGTGTCACAAACAAAAGATGCCAGTTGTTATTCATAGTGAGAGGAGGGCAAACCGTGGAAAAAACAGAGATAGAGCGCCTGCTGATCGAAATAAAAGCGGGTTCTCTTGAGCAATACGAACTCATCATCGATCACTATCAACAACCGATCTTTACATACTGCTATCACATGCTCGGTCATCGCCAAGATGCGGAAGACGCTGTCCAGGAAGTTCTGTTTCGTGCCTACGAGCATCTTGACCAGTATACGTACTCGCTGTCATTTTCTGCATGGCTGTACCGGATCGCTTACAACCATTGTGCGAATGTACTAAAGCGCAGGAAATTAAGTCGCGTGTTGCCCTTTTTGTACAACCGTGATCAGGATGGACGCAATTATGTCGAGGAGAGCATCGACAGCAATTATCTCGGAGAGCCGATCGAGCGTATTTGGAAACGGCTGTCCGCTGAAGAACGAACACTCATTTTCCTGCGTGTGCTAGAGGAAAGAGAGTACGAGGAAATATCGGAGCTGATGGACAAAAATCCTGCGGCTCTGCGCAAGCAATTCGAACGCGTTTTGAAAAAGTGCAAACGTTATTTGCCAACGATGGAAGGGGTGGCCGCTAATGGACAAAGTTCCGTTTAATCTCATGCAAGGCATGCTGAGAGCGAAGCCAGTCCCGAAAGTCGATGTCAAACATAAGGTCATGGCAGCAATTCGTGCGAAGGAAAACAAGGAGGAGAAAGTCGTGAAAAAGAAAATAGGTTTGCTAGTCACTGTAGGTATGCTCGTCGGAGCGTCTTCTGTATGGGCAGGAGTAGAAATGATTCAATTGAAAAATGAGAAGGGCGAAGTAGTGCTAAAGCTTAAACAAATGAGTATGGAAGAACAGCAACAAAAGATGCAACAGCTCCCCCCTGACATAAAGGATCAGATCAAGAATCGAAATGCAGAGATTTTTAAACAGTTGGATACGGGGGAACAAATCGTCAATGGATTAAAACCTGGCGAAGCGGTTGCCATTTATTGGCCGCTGACAAAACTTCAGTTGGAATCAAATCCAAACAGTACTCCGTTCGTAGATGTTCGATCCAAGCCTTTTACCTATACAACGTGGAAGAACATGGAACAAAAGGTTGGCCATCTGTTCAAGGTACCGGCAGAGCTGGGGACGGATTTCAAGTTTGTAGCAGGTGAAGCGATCTATCTTCCAAGTGACAAGTATGATGAGAAAGCGATGAAAGAGGAACAAGAAAGAACGAAAAAAGAATACGTGATACAACCAATTCCATTATCAGACAAGCTTCGTGATGCAGAGATTGAGTACAAGGGCCAAAAAGGAAGTGCTTTCTTAGAAGTTTCCATCCTGGGTGACAACAATAAAAGTGGAGGTACACTTGCGGAGAATTTGGAGAAAGTCATGATTGACGACAATGAAGCCGTGTACTCCACTTTCGCACCTGAAAATGGGGACACCGTTCACTCTTTGGATTGGGTGAAAAATGGGACAAAGATTAACTATAGCTTGAGAGCCAAGATGAGTGTAAGCACGAAAGTAGAGCTGCTGAAAATGGCGGAACAAATCAATCAAGCAAAATAATGAGAAATTCCTTCAGAGAAAGTGGCATCCAAAGACGAGTTGATCAAAACACCGAGCAGATCAACGATAAAATAACCATATTCCTAAAAGAGGAGTACCACAAAGCACAGTTTGGCTTGTGGTACTCCTTTTCTTTCGCTAATTGCTTACATCACGTAGCTTGTTTGCCTTTTTGCCCATCAACTGTTTCAAGCCATTCATATTAATCAGGATAATCCCGACAATAATCGTGATTCCCCCTGCTAACGACAGGAGATAAAGCGGTTCATTGTACAGGATGACGCCCAAGCTTAAGGCAATCAACGGAGAGATATAGAGCCACGTGGATGGAAACACAGGGTTGGTTTTGGCAACAAGCCAATAGAAAATGGTGTGCCCCATCATGGAACCAACGAAGACCAAGTACAGGAGCGAGAGGATCGCATTAGCCGTGAGCATCGATTCGATATGCACTTGCTCTGTAAATAACGATAAAACAAGCAGCATGGCTCCTCCATACATCATCTGTGCCGCATTCAAAGCGATGGGTGAGGTATCTTGAAACCGTTGGATGACGCTCCGGGAGTATACTGCACCAGCAGAATAAAAGATTTCCCCGAATATGACTGCCATGCACCCTGCAAGCCAAAGGAGACTGAATGAGATGGTCACACCGGGTAAAATCAGCAAAAAGACACCGACAAAGGCAACCAAGCAACCCGCCAACGCAATACCGGGGGGCTTTTGCCGAGTAATACCGGTCTGAAGCAGCATCACCATGAGAGGGCCTGTTGCAGATAATATCGCTGCAATTCCTGAACTTACATGCTGCTCTGCCCAATACAAGGGGGCAAATGTCCCGAACGTCAAACCGATACCGGTAAGGAGCATTTCTTTATGAAACAGCAGCGAGAGACGCGCCTGTTTTTTCCAGAGCATGAATGAAAACAAAATGACACCTGCCAGAAAGAACCGAAGTCCTCCTGAGAAAAACGGCGGAGCTCCAGCATCGATCCCGACTTTGATTGCCAGAAAAGTCGTTCCGAATATCAAGCACATGACCACATAATTAAGCAGTACCATTATGATTCCTCCCTTTTCCTCATCATAAGGGGAAGGGAATAGAACAGATGAAATAGAATAGAACAGATACAAAGATCCATCCATTATCATGGGGGAAGGGGGGAGCGGCATGAAAAGGAAGGCTCTTTCAAACAGTCATTCTGATAAGCTGTTCGAACAAGTGTATGACTATCTTCTGGACCGAATCAGACGCGATGAGTGGAGGGCACATGAAAAGCTCCCATCTGTTCGAACGTTGGCGTTGGAATTGAATGTGCATCGCCTGACGGTTTTTAAAGCATTTCAATTATTAAAGCAAAACCGCCATGTGTACGTGAAGGATAAGTCGGGGTATTATGTACAACCGAGCAGCCTGTTGCCAGTGGAGTCGATGAATGATCCAATCGTTTCTGCCTATGTGCACAAGAGTTATCTTTCGGAAATTCATCAGGTGCAGGCGACCTATCAATTTTCCAAAGCATTGATCGAACCTAATTTATTGCCGAATCATTACTTTTCCGAGTACGTGAAGAAAGTGTTTGATCTGTATCCAAAAGTGCTGGGTACCTACTCAACCACACAGGGAGATCAGGAGCTGCGGGAAGCACTGTGCAGCTATTATGTTAGCCGTAATCATTTTCACCTGACCCCCGATGAGCTGATGATTACATCTGGTTCGCAGGAAGCGATTGATTTGGTTGCCAGAGTCCTTGTAAAGCCGCGTGATGTCGTGTTGATTGAGAGACCTACGTACAGTCCGGCCATCGATGTATTCGGAAGACAGGGCGCCAACATGATTTCCATCGAGATTTCGCCGGATGGCTATGATTTGGAGCAGGTTGAACTGTTGATGCAAAAAGAAAAACCACGCCTGTTTTATCTCAATCCGACCTTTCATAATCCGACAGGGTATACGGTTCCCGCTGAACAACGGAAGAGACTGGTGGAGCTGGCTGCGAAGTATCAGTGTCTGATCGTAGAGGATGATCCGTGCCGCGATATTTACTTCGGTGACGAGCCTCCACTGCCGTTTTTTTCTTACGACACGGCAGGCTATGTCATCTATCTGCGCAGCTTTAGCAAGTACATCGGGCCGGGGTTGAGTATTGCGACTGTGGCATGCCGTCCATCTATTATGAATTATTTGATTCAGGCAAAATCACTATCCGACAGTGGGGCGCCCCTGCTGAATCAAAAGATTTTTTTGCATTATTTCTTCTCCGAACGGATGCAGCAGCATTTGGCGAAGCTGCGGATTGCATTGGCCATTCGCCGGGATATTATGGAGGAAGAGCTGTCTGTGACCGACTGGGAGTGGTCCAGTCCACCAGGAGGCTTTAATTTATGGGTGAAGCTGCCTGATTCAGTCCCGATGGATAGTCTTTTGGCGAAATGCATAGAACAATCGATTACGTTTGTGCCCGGTGCGATCTGTGATCCGCTGCGGGAGTTAAGCTCTTGGATACGCATCAGTTATTCCTATTTGAATGAACAACAGTTGCGGGATGGAATGCAAAGACTCGTCAGTACGGTTCGTCAGTTGAATATAGAGGAATAGGAATGAAGCAAGGCTGCCGACATTGATGGTCGACAGCCTTGTTTTTGGTGATTTTATAATTTGCTGACTAGATCGAGATGATTTACCAGCTCTTCTGGCTTCGACAAGAAAGGCGCATGATCGGCTTCCATTGTAAAGACCTTGCTGCAAGGTGTTTCTGTATTCATTCTTCGTTGGAAATCGATTGGAATTGCGTTGTCTAATGTTGTTTCAATATAGATGCGATCGACACTTCCGAATTTCTCTTCCGTAATTTGTACTGGTTGTGTAAACGGCGCGAGCGCTTGGGGACGGCAACGCTTCATCGAAGCCAGCCGCAGTGTCTCATCCTCAACCGCGTTGAAAAATGTTTCTTCTACAGTCTCGAGCTTTGGAGCCAGTGTCATGTCGGCTTCATTCAATTCGAATTCCGGGCCTTTTTCTCCTTCTGACTTGCTTATGAGACTTTCCCCGTTTTTCGGCAAGAATGCGCAAAGGTAGACGAGCTTATCAATTTGGTCATGTGCTTTTTCAGCGGTTTGCGTAATGACTACGCCACCCATGCTGTGTCCGACAAGGATTACTTTTTCGTTTTGTTGCTTGATCAGGTCGGATACTTTCTCTACGTAGAGATCCAGTGTCACTTGCTCTGGAGGTGTCATGTCTTGTCCACTTCCAGGTAAGTCCAATGTCGCGACCTTGTGTCCCAATGCTTCCAGCTCAGGTTTTACTTTTTCCCATACCCATTCACCTTGGCATGCTCCATGAACCAATACATACGTACTCATATACATACATCTCCTTCGTTTCATGATGATCGTTCGTTAGTGTTAACGAAGCGATTTCTGCTTAACCAGCGTGTTCTTGTGTTCGTGCCTCTTGAGTGCAATAATAATAAAAATCTGTATCGGTAATCTGTGACTTTGTCACCAAGTTATTTTTTTCACAAGGAGGTTCTTCGTCCATATGCAAAAGGAGCAGATTGCGGAAGTCCTTGCACGTTTTCCAAGTCTGGCGGGACTTACTCCAGAAGAATGGCAAGAGGAGGGAATCTCCATCACTACGGTTCCAGCCAACTTTACCATTGATGAAGGCGAGTTTTTGGAGAATGCGCCATTAATCTTGGATGGGTTGGTTCGTATTTTTAAACTGAGCAGCGATGGGAGAGAGGTTACCTTGTACAGGCTATCGGCTGGCGAATGCTGCCCACTTATCGCGTCTAGCATACTGGGAGAAACAGTGTATGAAGCCTCGGCTTGTGTGGAGAAGCCGAGTATGGTCCTGAACGTCCCGACGAAGATTTATAAGAAATGGATCGAGAAGCATCAAGGCTTTCGCCAGTATATTTTTCAATCTTTTGCGCGGCGATTGATCATCATGTCGAACTTGATTGACGACATTAACTTTAAGTCCATTCGAGTGCGGATTTGCGAATATTTGATCGAGCATACAAGTGCGGAGAATGATTCGCTCGCCATTACCCATGATCAGTTGGCAATTGAGCTGGGGACTGCTCGTGAAGTGATTAGCCGGACACTAAAGAAAATGGAAAAAGAAGGGCTACTGCGTGTTGCACGGGGACAAATTACGGATATTCAACGTTTTAGACTGCCTATGGTCGAATAATCCCTATTTGAAAATATAAAAATTTTAGGAAGCGACATGTACTGTGTTATACTGAGTCTACCATTTACTGTTCTGTAGCATTCCCTACTCGATTTACGTGAGTAGGGTTTTTTATTTGTGTCTCAGACAACAAAAAAACAGACACCCTTACAGGAGTCTGTTTTTTGTGTTTGGTTAAATTAAACTTTTTGAACGTTAGTAGCTTGTGGTCCGCGTTGGCCTTGCTCTACGTCAAAAGTAACTTTTTGACCTTCGTCAAGGGATTTGAAACCGTCGCCTTGGATAGCGGAGAAGTGAACGAATACGTCTTCTTTTCCTTCGCGCTCAATAAAACCAAAACCTTTTTCTGCGTTAAACCATTTTACTGTACCTTGTTCCATTGTTATTGCCTCCTAGTGTGTTACACACATATATTACTATCCTTGCTCTCAGGATCATCTAGACGAAAATTTGCTATCTACGCTATCCGTTGCTTCGAACAAAAATAATTCTCTATTAGCATAACAGGATATTGAAAGGATAGCAAATTATTCGCGTAAATTTATGAAAGAAAATATAGATGAGCCACTATACTAACTTCAACCCGTCCTGATTTCATAAGCTTTTATTCAGATCAGTCAATTCCTTGGGCGTCAGATTGCGCCATTGCCCCAATTTCAAATTCCCCAGAGCAATGTTCATGATGCGTACCCGCTCAAGCTTTCGCACCTGATAACCAAAAGCCTGGCACATCCGTCTGATTTGTCGATTCAGTCCTTGTGTCAGCACAATATTGAAGACGCGGTCGCTGACTTTGGTTACTTTGCAAGGCTTTGTAGTCGTTCCGAGAATACGTACGCCGTTTGCCATTCCGTGCAAGAAATTCGCTGTGATGGGCTTGTCTACGGTGACGATGTACTCTTTGTCATGATTGTTCTCGGCACGCAAAATTTTGTTTACGATATCCCCGTCATTGGTTAACAGGATGAGGCCTTGCGAATCCTTATCCAGACGCCCGATAGGAAAAATCCTCTCCGGGTGATTCACGAAATCGATGATATTGCCTTTGACGTGCAGTTCAGTGGTACACGTAATTCCGACAGGCTTGTTCAGGGCGATGTAGACATCTTTCTTTTTGACACCGAGCGGTTGCCCATCGATGCGCACGTCATCTCCTGACGCAACCGTACTTCCCAGTTCCGCGAGTTGGCCATTGATCGTCACGCGCTTGGCCTCGATTAATTTATCGGCTTCTCTTCGCGAGCAAATGCCGGTTTCACTGATGAACTTATTAATTCGCATGAGACGTTCCTTTCGCTATTGCTGCTGCTTTTCCAGTTTTTCAAGTAGTTTATTCCGCCAAGGAAGGGCCAATTCCTCCACCTCAAGCATACGCTGTATCGTCTCTTGGGAAGGTGACTTGTCGTGGAAGTATAAGTGATGGATGGAAGCCACACTGATTTGCTTCGGATGAGCAGAGATTAGGGTAATCTCTGAATCTGGCTTGATTGTTCCTTCCTGCAAGACGCGGAAGAAATAGCCCGTATAGCCCAGTTCCACCACCGCTTTGAGCAACTGGTTATTGTTGTTTCGCTTGTTGATCGTCGCGCAAGGAAATCTGCCCTGGGTCACTTGCAGGATGGTATCACCGAATTGGTACACATCCCCGATACAGACCTGCTCCTCTGTCATGCCAGCGAGCGTGAGATTTTCTCCGAATGCCGCAATGGTCAGAGGCTGGCCGAATAACTTCTCCCAATGGGCATAATGTTCAAAAGGATACGCACAGACGACGCGGTCTGGCCCACCGTGGTACTCTGGATTCGCGATATCGTCGTCAGCAATTTTCTCGGAACGGACAACGAGCTCGTCTGCTTCTTCCTTCCAAATTCCGGAGAGATATTCCTTGCCGTTGTACATATTACTTTTAGGTAATCCTTTACTAATTGTAACGATTTTTCTGCTCAACTAATGTTCACTCCCAGCCTGTACGATTGCTTCTCTTTTTATCCCCATACTATACCACATTCCCTAATATCCTCCACAGCGGATGGGCACCAGCGGACGCTTCTGGTATGATGATAGAAAGGAATACACAGGAGGCCTCAGTGACATGCAATCATTTGGTGTGGCACTACACACAGATAAATATCAAATCAACATGATGTACGCCCATTGGGTAAACGGAACACACAATCAGAAGGTCGTTTTCGAAGCATTTTTCCGCAAGCTGCCTTTTGGAAACGGGTACGCTGTATCTGCCGGATTGGAACGAATTGTTTCCTATATTAAAAATTTGCGATTTGAAGAAAGCGATCTCAAATATTTGAGTGAGCAGGAGGAGAACTACGATCCGAAGTTTTTGGAAGAGCTGCGTCAGCTTCGTTTTAACGGCTCGCTCTACTCCGTGAAGGAGGGAACCGTGGTTTTCCCGAATGAGCCGTTGATTCGCGTAGAGGGGCGTGTCATGGAGGCACAGCTGGTTGAGACGGCCCTGTTGAACTACATGAACTACCAGACGCTGATTGCGACCAAAGCCTCGCGGATTAAAAACGTGGCGGGCAATGATGTTCTTATGGAGTTCGGAACAAGAAGGGCGCAGGAGGCAGATGCCGCGCTGTGGGGGACGCGGGCAGCGTACTTGGCTGGATTCGACGCGACCTCGAACATGCTGGCAGGGAAAATGTTTGGCATTCCGACAAAAGGGACGCACGCTCACTCATGGGTACAGAGCTTTGAGAGTGAGGAAGAAGCATTTGAGCGCTTCGCAGCAGCTCTACCAGGACAGGTAACCTTGCTGGTCGACACTTACGATACGCTCAAAAGCGGCGTACCGAATGCAATTAAGGTCGGAAAACGCCTGGAGAAACAAGGCAAAAAGCTGACGGCGGTGCGCCTTGACAGTGGCGACTTGACGTATTTGTCCTGCAAGACGCGCGAAATGCTTGATAAGGCGGGCATGACCGATGTGCAAATTGTCGCTTCCAACGATCTCGATGAGCACACGATTATGAACCTGAAGGTACAAGGAGCACGCGTCAATAGCTGGGGAGTAGGAACGCAGCTCATCACGGCAGCGGATCAGCCGACACTCGGAGGCGTATACAAGCTGGTGGCGCGCGAAGGCGCTGACGGAAAATATCAGCCGACCATCAAAATCTCCGGGAATCCGGAAAAAGTCACAACGCCGGGCATCAAAGATATGTACCGATTGATTGATCCGGAAACAGGGAAAGCGATTGCTGACTACATGTGCTTCCCACATGAAACAACGGTCGATGATGGAGCCCCTCTCCATTTGTTCCATCCGAGCCATACGTATTTGAGCAAGAATTTGGAGAACTACCAGGCAGAGTCGCTGCTCATTCCGATATTTATGGATGGGGAACTGGTTTATGAACTGCCGACCCTCCAAGAGATTCGCAACTACCATCGTGAGCAACTCAAGCTGTTCTGGCCTGAATACTTGCGCATGCTGAATCCGGAGCATTACCGCCTGCACATCAGCGAAGAGATGTGGGAGACGAAAACAAAACTGATGAAGGCGTATTTGAAAAAATAGGGAAAAACGTCTGATGTGTCGTGAGGATGCATCGGGCGTTTTTTATTTGTTTGCCAAAAATAACACAATAATGTGAAAACAAAGAAAATAAATTGTCTGAATTTACTTTCATCGTATATAATTACTCCATTCATCCTTTAGCTCTGCGCCAAGGTGATGTAGAAAATGCATGCGAAAAGTATTGGGGAGGAAGAGAGATGCTAAATACTGTAGAGAAAGAAAACCTGAATCCATACGAAATTGTGCAAAAACAGATTGATGCTGCAGCGGCATTGTTGGGTTTGCGTAGCGATGCTGTAGAAATTTTAAAGCGACCCAAACGCGTATTGGCCGTCAGCTTTCCTGTCAAGATGGACGATGGCAGCGTGCGTGTCTTTGAAGGCTACCGATCACAGCATAATGATGCGGTAGGACCGACCAAAGGCGGGATTCGCTTTCATCCTGATGTGACGATGGATGAAGTCAAGGCGCTCTCCATGTGGATGTCATTCAAATGTGGCGTGGTTGGTCTTCCTTATGGCGGCGGAAAAGGCGGTGTCATATGTGATCCTCACGAGTTCAGCAAAAATGAGCTGGAGCGAGTCAGCCGCGGCTTCATGGAAGCTATCGCTGATATTGTCGGACCTGAGACAGACATACCTGCACCTGATGTGTATACGACCCCACAAATCATGGGCTGGATGATGGATACGTACAGTCGATTAAAAGGCAGCTATTCTCCGGGAGTGATCACGGGAAAACCTCTCTCGGTCGGCGGCTCCAAGGGAAGAAACGAAGCGACTGCCCGGGGATGTGTCTTTACAATATTGGAGGCGTTAAAAGATTCTGGGCGCAAGCCGGAACAAACAACAGTCGCGATTCAAGGCTTTGGCAATGCGGGAAGAATAGCAGCGAGGCTTTTAACAGAGCTGGGCTTCAAAATCGTGGCGGTCAGTGACTCACGCGGAGGAATTTATGATGCTGTCGGCTTGGACATTGAAAAGGTAGGCCAGTTAAAGGACAACGCCACTATATTGGAGTATGCAGGTGGTACGGTCATCTCCAATGAACAGCTGTTGGAGCTCGAAGTGGATATTCTGATCCCGGCCGCGTTGGAAAATGTCATCACAGCAGCGAATGCCCACAACATTCAGGCCAAGTGGATTGCAGAAGCGGCTAACGGACCTACTACACCCGATGCAGATGCCATTTTGCGGGAAAAAGGGATTACCGTGATCCCGGATATTCTCGCCAATGCAGGTGGCGTAACCGTTTCTTATTTTGAATGGGTGCAAAACCTGATGAATTACTACTGGTCCGAGGTTGAGGTAAACGAAAAGCTGCAAACGACCATGATTAACGCTTATCGGGCCGTGAAAGAGCTCTCAGATCAATACAAGGTGGACTTACGCACGGGAGCTTATATGATCTCGCTTTTGCGAATTACGGAGGCGATGGAAGCGCGCGGCTGGATTTAAGGGAAGAGACCTCTTGCAACTTGCTTGCAAGGGGATTTTTTCATTTTCCCCTGCGGGATTAGCAGGAAGGCAAGTATTTTTGTCGAATTTGTCGGATTATTGTTTTTCTACCTGTGTTCAAAGGATGGAAAGGGGGATCTTTATGCCAATCAAATTGCCCGACGAATTGCCTGCAACGGAAATACTCGCCCAAGAAAATATTTTTGTGATGAAGGATAGTCGTGCTTTCACGCAGGACATACGACCGCTCAGGATCGTCATTCTCAACCTCATGCCCGTGAAGGAAACAACGGAAACACAGTTGCTCCGTCTCCTGGGGAATACACCGCTACAGGTGGAAATCGTGCTATTGCACATGTCCAGTCATACATCCAAAAATACGTCGGAAGAACATTTATCGATGTTTTATAAAACGTTTGAGGAGATCCGTGACCAGCGATTTGATGGCATGATCATCACCGGAGCGCCAGTCGAACAGCTCGAGTTCACAGACGTCACGTATTGGCAGGAGCTAACAGAAATTCTCGATTGGAAAATGGAGAACGTCACGTCGACCCTGCATATTTGTTGGGGAGCACAAGCGGGTCTTTACCACCACTTTGGCGTTCCGAAGCATCCTTTGCCAGAAAAAATGTTCGGAATCTTCCCTCATACACTCAATAAGCAAAATGTGAAGCTGTTCCGCGGATTTGACAACTACTTCCACATCCCGCATTCCAGGCATACCGAAAATCGCAGGGAAGACATCGAGCAAGTGCCTGAACTGGAGATTTTGTCCGAGTCTGATGAAGCAGGGGTTTACATCGTAGCGACGAGGGATGGCAGACAAATTTTCGTGACAGGACATTCCGAGTACGATCCGACGACCCTGCAAGATGAGTACCAGCGGGATGTGAACAAAGGCTTGGATATAGCTGTTCCGCGTAATTACTATCCAAAGGACGATCCAAGCCGCGAGCCCATCGTCACTTGGCGCGCACATGCGAATTTGATGTTTTCCAACTGGTTAAACTATTATGTTTACCAAGAGACACCGTATGATTTGAACAACAACAAGCGATAGCAACGTAGCAGCCATCCGAGGTGATTCGGATGGTTTTTGTTTGGCCCGGTTGACGTAATAAATGGCGACAGGTAGTGTGAGAATAATCGCGCAGGAATACTACCGGGAATTCAAGCAAGATGGGAGTTTTGTATGATGAAAAAAATCATGAAACAAGATCAGGACGTCACCAAGCAGCATAACAAGCAAATGATCCTCGACATTATCAAAAAGCAAAGACCGATATCGCGTGCGGAAATCGCCAAAATTACGCGGATGAGTGCCACCTCGATTGGCAGATTTGTCAGCGAGCTGTGCGAAGAAGGACTGATTCGAGAGACAGAGCTTACCTCATCAGGTGTGGGTAGGAAGGCAATCATGCTCGACATCGAGCCGGGAGGCATTTATACAATTGGCGTGGATATGGCAAAAAAACGCATCAGCTTTGGGATCATGGACTTTAGCGAAGCGATTATTGCACAGCACCGGATGGATCATAAAACACAGGATTCTACACCGGAAGAAACGGCTGAACTGATTTGTAACGAGATCGAAGGGATGCTCAACCAGACCGGTATTCCGCTAGAAAAAGTGGTCGGGATCGGCATTGGAATGCCTGGGGTGATCAATTATGAGCGAGGGATTGTTCAGCTATCCACTACGCTGGACTGGAAGGACGTAGCGTTCGCCAGCCTGATTGAAAAAAGGCTGAAAATCAAAACCGTTATCGACAACGATTTGAAGGTGAAAATTCTCTCGGAGTACTTGTACGGATCTGCCAAAGGCTCGAACAAGACAGCCCTGATCGGCATTGGCACGGGTATCGGTTCTGCGTTGATTATCAATGGCGAAGTGTTTCGCGGGGGCTCCAATAGCGCAGGAGAGCTGGGGCATACAACGCTTGATCCGAATGGGAATCTGTGCGAATGCGGAAAACGAGGATGCCTGCAAACCTACATAGACGAAAATTCTTTGATCATAGAAGCGCGTCGGGTGAAGGATGTCAGTGATGTCCGACAGGTTTTCGCGGCGGCGAGAAACGAAGAGCGCTGGGCGAAGGAAATTGTCTCACGTACTGCGTTGTACCTCGGAATCACGATTAACAATATTGTATGCATGTACAATCCAGATACCGTGATAGTAAGCGGTGATTTGGTGGAGAATTATCGCGAAATCATTGACTTGGTCGAGGAGCATAGCGATCAAGTGATCTGGGAGCCATTCAAGGGGAAATTCCGTGTCATTCCTTCTGAATTGAAGGGGGAGGCGATCGTGATGGGAGCAGGAGCTTTGGCAATGCAACACTTTGCACCCTTGGCAGGGAGATGGGCAGAAGAAGCATGACTTGCTTGGCCATTTTGTATTCAACAAGTACGGCTGTTTAGCCGATATAGGAAATGGTGGAAAAGTAGAGAGGAAAAGGAGAGGGATGTGAGTATGAAAAACTGGCAAAAAGGGATGCTCGCTACGGCTGTTACCGTTGGGCTAATCTTTTCCGGTGTCGGTCAAGTACCGGCATTGGCAAATTCTTCGACGACAAGTACGCAGAAGAAGATTTCCAAGCTTGTGGTTGATACAAAGACAGTAAAGTTGAAAAAAGCGGGGACACAGCAGTTGAACGTCCGCGTTCAATACACAGATAAAACAACGGAAGACGTCACACAGCAAGCGGAGTGGACTTCCTCTGACAGTGACATCGCAAGCGTTGACAAGGGCTTGGTTACAGCAGTTAGTTCCGGGAAAACAAGAGTGAAAGCAAGCTTTGGGGGCAAAAGTGTGAATGTCCCTGTTGAGATCGATGTGATTTCCAAGCTCACTGCTGATCAGAAGAAACTGGCTCTCGGCGTGGGAGGCACGAAACAGGTAAACGCAACTGCGACCTTCTCTGACAAGTCTACTGCTGATGTAACGGCTCAGGCAGAGTGGGAAAGCAATGATACAGAGATCGTAACGGTAGCGAATGGGTTGGTTACGGCAGTAGGCTCGGGCACAGCGAAGCTCAAAGTGAAGTACGGTGGAAAAAGCGTATCCATTCCAGTAGAGGTGGATGTCGTCTCCAAGCTGGACAGTGATAAGAAAAAGCTGTACCTGCGTCCAGACACTACCCAGTCGATTACGCTGCTGGCTACCCTGTCTACCAAAGAAAAAGTCGATGTAACAAGCAAAGCCAAGTGGACATCCGACGATGCAAAAGTCGCCACAGTTGAAAACGGAGTCGTGACAACTGTAGGCTCAGGCAAAACGAGAATCAAAGCAACTTACGGTGGTAAGACGATCTCGATCCCTGTAGAGTCTGCTGTCATCTCCAAATTGGAATTTGACATGAAAAAGGCCGATCTCAAAGTCGGCGAATCAAAAGACTTGAAGGTATCTGTTATCTATACCGACAAAACCAAGGTTGACGTCACAACCGATGCAGACTGGATCTCTACGAACAGCTCCGTTGTGACTGTAGCGGATGGCAAGATCACGGCTGTAAAAGCAGGTCGTGCAACGATTGCGGCGACGTATAATGGAAAAGTTGTAAAAATACAAGTAACCGTGAAGTAACTCACGCTGGAGGAAAAGCCAGGGCGCGACTGCGTACCTGGCTTTTTCGCATACTCTAGCCTGTGGTAATCTGTAGCTAACGCTTTTGATTGGACGAAGACGGAGGGCATCATGGATATTCGACAGCTGCAATACTTTGTGGAAGTAGTTAAACATAAAAACTTTACGAAGGCCGCGCAATCCCTCCACGTCTCCCAGCCTTCTATCAGCAAAATGATCAAGGCATTGGAAGAAGAGCTAGAGGTAGTTCTGCTGGATCGGACGGAGCGGAAAATGGATCTGACAGACGCTGGGGAAATGGTCTACAGCTATGCGACCAAAGTGTTGCAGCTTATGGAAGGCATGTCGTCGGCGATTGCAGAATTGCGAAATGTCGAGCGTGGTCGGGTCAAACTGGGTATGATGCCGACAGTGGGTTCTTTTCTCTTGCCGAATGTGATTGCCTTGTTTAAAAAGCAGTATCCAGGCATCGATATCGAGATGAAGGAATACAGCGCCAAGCTGCTTGAAATCCAAATGGAGCAAGGCAGCATCGATGTAGCATTAACCGTTCTTCCAACGGATCAGGAAAAATTTGTGGCGGTTCCCTTGCTCGCAGAAGACCTCGTCGCGATCGTGCATCGGGAGCATTGGCTCGCGGGAGTCGATGAGGTGAGCTTGGAACAGCTCAAGGACGAGGCTTTCATTTTGTTTACCGAAGAGTACGCGATGCATGATGTGGTGCGCCAAGCGTGCAAGCTGTCCGGCTTTGAACCGAAAGTCGCTTACATGAGCTCTTTATGGGATTTTGTCGGAGAGATGGTGGCTACCCAGCTGGGGATCTCACTCATTCCACGATCCATCGTGAGACGCTTGAATAACGGACAATTGCACACTGTCAACATTTCGTACCCGGTGATTGACTGGCAGTATGCCTTGATTTATCGAAAAGAAGGGTATTTATCGCATGCGACAAAGGCTTTTATATCGTTTGTAGAGAAAATGTACAGTCATAACCAAATGGAATAGAAATGATGATTTTTATGTATTGTACGAATGGAATCGGGACGGCTTAGAATGAAGGTAACTCGTTCAAACAGTAACTTTTTGAACAACCTTTGTAGAGCAACTGGGGTGGTCTCGATGAAAAGATGGTTCTCCATCATCGCACAAGTTTTGCTTTTGTTCGGCTTCACCTGGCTTGGGAAATGGGTGAGCTTGTTTTTTCACCTTCCAGTTCCCGGCAGTCTGATCGGACTCGCGCTTTTGTTCATTTGTCTATATACCGGCTTGATTCGTCTACAATGGGTGGAAGCAGGAGCGACTCTGTTATTCTCGCAGATGATCCTGTTTTTCGTACCATCGCTGGTCGGGATGATGCAGTATCCATGGTTATTAGGTATAAAAGGATTGCTGGTGCTTGTGGTCGTCGTGAGCGGTTGTGCGCTTGTGATGATTTCGACAGGTGTTGTTGCTGAGCGCATGTTCAATCGTGGAGAGGTGAAACAGCATGATCCTGTGGAAAACATCTAGCGTGATTCTGACACTCTTTTTCTTCTATGGGGCCAAACGTTTCAATAAGAAAAGACCGTCTTTGCTGTTTTCTCCGGCTGTTTTGGCGCCGATTGGATTGATTCTGTTTTTGCTTTTCGCAGGCATTCCTTATCAGGTGTATAGTGAAGCAACCTCGCTCATTAGTGAGATGATGAGCGTAGTCACAGTGGCGTTTGCGATTCCGCTGTACCGAAATTGGTCGGTGTTAATGACGCATCGCCGGATGATTTTGACGAGTCTCGCTACGGGTTCCCTGATTGCCATCATTGCAGGAGTATCTACGACGATGCTCGTCGGATTGGGAAAAGAAGCGGCGATTAGCGTCATTCCTCGCTCGATTACTCTGCCTATTGCGGTGAGCGTAACCGAGGCGATTGGCGGAATGCCTACGATGACAGCGGTATTTGGCATGCTGACCAGCTTCGCAGGCGTTTTTCTTGCTCCCAAGATCATCAAGAGAATGAGGCTCCGTCATCCTGTTTCCATTGGCTTGATGTACGGAATGGGTGCACATGCGTTGGGGATGGTAAAAGCGTTTGAGCGTGGGGAAACAGAAGGAAGCAGTGCGACTTTGGCTGTGATCGCCGGAGCGATGATTACAGTAGTGTGGGCGTTTGCCTTGCTGCCCGTGATTATGTCGTGGCTGGCTGTGTGAAGGAAGGGGCTGTTAGATAGCCCCTTTTTGTATTACAATAATCGTATAAAAATAGAATCAAGTGAATAAAAATACACAAGATAGTGGTGAGCAAACATGAGAATTGAATCATTCTCTTTGCAACAATACGAGGACGTCATTCAGCTATGGCAACGAGCCGGATTACAGCTTTCTTGCTCGGATACACGTGAGGGATTGCGTAAAAAGCTGGAGCGAGACGCAGAGCTTTTCTTGGTGGCAATGAATGAGGAGGAAAGGATGATAGCAGCTGTAATGGGCAGCTATGACGGACGGCGAGGATGGGTGAATCATCTGGCAGTCGATCCGGATTTCCAAGGACAAGACATAGGGAGCAGGCTGATGGATGAGCTGGAAAAGCGGCTGGCGAATATCGGGTGTGAAAAGATTAATCTGTTGATCGAGCCGGCCAATCATGGTGTACAAGCTTTTTACAATCAGCTTGGGTATGAGCGTGACGAACTAATTTTCATGGAGAAGTGGATTGCTTCTGGTAAAGGATAAAAATGGAAGTGTATCATGACCGCCCAAATGCTGGCGAAAGGTGTATGATAGAGGACAAATAAAAGCTTCATAACTCTTTCATCTTGGCAGGAGGCAACATGAGACCGCTATATATCGTCCTATTACTCTGTACCAGCTTCCTTTGGGGAGGAAATTTTGTTGTCGGTAAATTTCTTGTCGGGCACGCGTCTTCCTTGACGTTGACCAATTTGCGCTGGCTCATTGCTGTTGTTTGTTTGTTGCCCGTTGTTTGGATACGCGAAAAGCGGATTTTTCCAACGCGAGAAGCACTCCTTCCTTTGATCGTGATGGGAGTAACCGGCGTAGCACTTTTTAATTTATTCATGTTCTGGGCCCTTGAGCGGACAGACGCGACCAATGTCGGGCTATTGTCCACGCTGAATCCAGTTTCAATTGCGATTTTTTCCTTTTTGCTGATGGGCGATAAAATTCGACCGTTGCAGATTGTCGCGATGCTGATTTCGTTTACAGGCGTGCTTGTGGTGATGACCAAAGGAGACTTCGCACACTTGTCCCAGTTGCATTTCAACACGGGCGATTTGTGGATGCTCGCCGCTGTCGCCATGTGGGGGATTTACTCCGTATGCGCGCGGTGGGCGATGAAGACCGTCTCGCCGATGATGTCCACGCTGTACTCGGGGATTTTCGGTGTTGCGCTGATGCTGCCCTTTAATGTCACTACATTTACGATCAGCAACACAGACTGGACGTTCTGGCTGTCGCTGTTCTACGTTGGTGTAATGGCGACTGTCGTCAGCATGGTATTGTGGAATATCGGTGTACAAAAGGTTGGCGCAACCTCAGCAGGTATGTTCCTCAATTTCAATCCTGTTTTTACGGCCATCCTCGCATTTCTTTTGCTCGGGGAGCGTATGACCATCATCCAAGTGCTCGGCAGTGTAATCGTCATTGTCGGCTGCTATATGTTCTCACGCTTAAAGCATGTCACGACTCCGACAGCACATTCAGTCAAACAAGCACAAGGCTAAAACGGAAATCCCTCGTCTGCTCAAACAGGCGGGGGATTTTTTGGTAAATAGGCATTTATAAAAAATAAATTTACCAGAGTGCAAATTAGGCACTCTGCAAATTGCCAAACCCCGCCAAAAGCTCTATCAGAGTCGAGGCGGGGTTTAACGGTATAACGTGCTTTTTAACTTCTATGGTTCCTCATTTGCAAACATCTCCAACGTAGCTATAAGAATGTCTTTCTTTTTGGTATAGTAGTCTAAATATGGAGAACCTATTATCGCCGCACCTTCAATCATTGAACAAAAATCATAAACAGGTATAGGGCGTCCGATTCCTAGGGCAGCACCTACTGTCGATAGTAATGCCAGTAAACGAACCGGGTTCCATTCCCATTCCAAGAGTTGAAGAAGTTGGATGGCACTAGAAGCTCTTTTCGTTTGCTCGATCGTGTATACTTCAGGGAATCGCCCATCCGTCTTGTAGGCATGGGAAAACTCGTTATAGTAAGCTTCTGCTGCTAAATCGATATCGCGGTACATTTCTCTAAAATCAGTGTAAGGTTGACGCTCATTCTTCATTACTGTCACACCAACCTATCTTATAGGATGAAGTCATTGTATCAGAAAAAGTTGATAGCAATAGAGTAAAAACAAACCTCAACATCACAATTATGTGAGCGGAGAGGTTTGTTTTAGTCTTTCCGAAATGAGAATATTCACTCGGGAGAGTAAGTAGACATCCTAATCAAGTGGGTCGTATGGAAAAAAGTGATGACCACTTAATTTATTATTTAAATTTCCCTCTTCTGTCAAATGGTAATGGGGGAGATTGGCAAGTTGTCCTAGACCGAGATGCGCACCTTCATCATAAAACGAATACCCATCTTGATCAACTACCCGTTCTGCACGACTTTTTCTAACACTAAAGGTGTCTTTCCCATTACGAGCACGTAATTGAGCAGCACTTAATGAAATGGGATTTTGTACTTGAACACCACCATAACCATTAAAAGCTAATCTAGCTGTAAAATGTTTAACTCTATTTCTTCTGATTTCATGTTCCATCTCATTAGTCATTTCAACTCCGCCAGTAACTCTAGAAATGGCATCTCTCAACGAAACACTTTCAAGAAAATCTTTAATACCATTTAAATTGTCAACATAATTGTCGAAGTGTGGACTAAGAATAACAGCACCGCCAATTAGCGCAATAAAGTCCCCTACTGGCACTGGACCATCAATAGCAGCAATAGCTCCTAATGTTGCTAATCTTGCAACTAACTGGCTTTCAGTCCATCTAACCCCATATTGCTTTAAAAGAGCAAGGGCCATAGAGTTAGTACTTCTTACTGTGAATGACATAGATTCATCTTCCTCAGGGAAGTAACCATTTTGTTCATAAAAATCATAGTTTTCCGAATAAAATTCTTGTGCTGATTCATCTATTCTCGCTAATTCATTTTGAAGTGTTTCAAAATCATCTAAATCCATTTCGCTTTTTGATTGGTTGGTATACTTATCAAGTATCTCATTTACTTCTTGGAGAGAGAATTCATCGTCTTTAGATAGTAATTCCTCTAATTCACTAACAGTCCTTTCTAAATACGGATCTTGCTCGTAATCTGATTCTGTTAAGGTATCAATGAACTCCCTAACGGTGTCTTTAGTAATTACCTGATCCGTATCAACGTTAGAATTGTCGATTCCAGAAGCGAGCGAATAAGCTGGGGTTAAGAAAAGTAATACCATAACTAGAAAAGAACTAATGATACTTTTACGTTTCATAATTATTTGCATACATTTAAAAATGTATGCTTGCCTCCTTTTTATCCAAAATATGTAAATATATGTTAATAATATAATATTAAAGTTTTAATGTAAAATGGTTTTTTAAGCCAAATGTCATAAAACCTACGCTAAAGAGATTTTACAGGTGAATTCTACGAAAAAGTGATTTATAACTCAACTTTCGCAGCACGAAATAGACAGGTAGGCCTTGATTTAATTAGGAAATCCTGACATCCATTGTTGTAGTTGTACTTTGATTAAATTTGTGATTTTTTTTGTTGGCTTTCTTGACTGTATATTCTATGAAGTCGAGCAGTGTCTGCAAAGCAATCACCAATTCCAATTGGCTAACTTCATCACTAATTCGAAAATAGTCCGTCTAACGTCCTCGTATCATTGCTAGAGCGGTGTTCCTAAGAGAGTACAATATAGCGTACAAATACAATGGTTGTATGGCTAATTAATAGATCGAAGGACCGACCTTGAAATTCCTTCTGAAGACGCATTAAAGACTTTACCGTTTTAAAGAATACTTCAATACCCCAACGCATCCCGTAGGTTTTTTTGATTTTTTGGTATTCTGTCAAGAGAACTATTTCTATTGAGGTTACACCGTGCTTGCGTTGCTTTCACATCGTCTAATCAGGTGCAAAAGTTGAGTTATAAGTTGTGGTAGGGAAGAAGCACTGTGGACTGAAAAATTAAGTGTTAGACCGGAAAATAAAGTATTAGACTGTCGTGGGCATCACTAAGCTAACGGGTTTAACGATGAAATAGCTGTCGCACCTGCTAAGCAATGATTGTACAGCTTTATCGTGGACTTTACCCTTGTCTTGCAACTAGTGGGACAGCGAATCGGATAATTGGTGAAGGAGAGACCTCTTAGGAATAAAAGCTAAGATGATGAACAGCTTGAAGAAGATACTGTTGAGGATGATTCCAACTATATCGGCAATCCCCATCAAATCATTTATGTAGCGCTCGTAAATTAATCAAGTTGTGGGTCGGATTGTTTTGAAAAGAAATTGGAACAAATATGCCTATGTCAAGATATTAAAGTTGATAAGCAATATAGAGGATACCATGTCGGTAAAAAACTAATCGATCAGGCTAAACGCTGGATGAAGGATGGCGGTATGACGGGAATCATGCTGGAGAAACAAAATAATAATGTCCGCGCATGTAAATTCAACGAAAGTTGTGGTTTTGTCATCGGAGGTTTCGATTCCTACGTCTACACAGGTCTAGATAAAGATAGTGATGAGATAGCAATTTATTGGTATCTCATGCTTGATTAATAAGTGATTGATCCTCAACATATGTCTTAAGAAGCCGAAATAATGGCAGCTTCTTTAAGACATTCCCCAAGGTTAGGAATACATATAGATCGTCATGATCAACAGCACTTTTCAACTATCGGAGAACGTTAGCGCAAAATAAGCAGCCGCAGTCTAAGACTTTATTTTCCAAGTCTTAGTCAGCGGCTTTTTAAATTTGGGTACAAGTCTAAATCTTATTCTGTGAGACTGAAGATTTTTCGTGAAAGAACTCCCGCCATATCAAGGATTCCAGTCTATTACTCTATTTTCAATGAGCACAACGTGCAAGTTTTAGAAGGTACCGATCAACGCACAAGGCTAGTAAGAAGAAAAAGCACAGGACTCGCAGACCTTGACAACGCCTGCCCAGTCGGAACTACAAAAAGGAGACCACGCTTGTCGAACACTGCTCCCTTGAGAAACTTCCGCCCGTAGGGTGGCTTTGGCTCGACGGTCCCCTTTTTGTAGTGGAGACGTCCAGTGAATCCCCCCTGCTGGCGTGTCAGAGTCGAAGAGAACTGTGCTTTTTCTTCTTCACCACTATGTTGACTCATAGTTTTTTAGTCGATCACGTGGACATAGGCTTTCGCATACAAATAAGAAGGACAGTGTGTGAAGGGGAGGTTGTATATGATCGTCATAGCGGGGAGACCAGCTAATCCCGCCTCGTTGGCAGCGGAATGGGGATTAAATCCGGTACAGCGTGAAACAGTAGCGATTATGGCACGTAGTGATGAAAGATTTGAATATCCAACTCCTGAGCTCCTGCAATTTGAACTGAACATGCGCGATCATCTGGTGAGGTCTGCCTTGGCACTGCACGAAAGCGGCCTGGCCTTTTCTACTTTTGAAGAATCTCGTGCCAATCCAGTTTACTGGATACGAACAGACCAGGGCGGATTCCGCTTGCGACCCGGAGTACTGCCATCCAACGGGATTATCAATATTTTTCTTGAGGGCCAAAAATACGCCACGGAATGCGCTACAGCGATGGTCATTATTATTTATCATGCAGTCCTACAGTCCATTCGTTTACCGGATTTTGAGAGAATGTTTTCGGACATCTTGCTGTATGACTGGCGGTACGATCAGGATCTGGACTTGCAAACAATCAGGACAAATACCTTCTTGCCTGGTGATGTAATTTATTTTGCCAATCCTGATTACGATCGCGCCACACCACAGTGGCAAGGGGAAAATGCAGTTGTGCTCGGCAATGGCTTGTATTACGGGCATGGTGCGGGGATCAAACGAGCAAATGAGATGGTAGCGTTTTTGAATGAACAACGAAGAGAAGGCGCAATGCGGTCAGCCTATCTGGTCAATCAGGCGACTCGGCCTGGTTTCGCCTACTTGTTTCCCTACGACAACGGTCGTTCTACCATGCGAGCTTTCGGCCATCCCATACAAGCAAGCAGTCGAATTACAGCGCAGATCGGTTCTTTGTCTTGGGAGTGGTAAAACGAACAAAAGCCTCCTGCCAGAAATGCGGCGAGAGGCTTTTTGAACAATCTCTATTAGGGGCAGGAGAATCGCTTCCAAGAAAACATAGACAGGTCAAGGGAAGAGGCTCCCTCTACCAGCAGTTGGCTGGTCGCTTCCCCGATCGCACTGGCGAATTTAAAACCGTGCCCGGAAAAGCCCGCTGCAAATACAAGCTGTGGATGTTGAGGATGACGGTCAATGACGAAATGCTCATCCGGTGTCATCGTGTAGATGCATACCTTGCCTTGGCGCAATGGTCCGGCTGCTCCAGGCATATACGTTTCCAAAAAAGAGCGAACACAGCCTTCGTCCGACAAATAGGTGCCAAAGGTACGTTCCAGTTTATCGGGATCGATGGCGTGTCCTCCGTCATGGCGTCCGATTTTTACACCAGCGCCATCAAAACTGGGAAATCCGTAGAACATGGAGTCATCAAGGCGAAAGATGAAAGCGGGAAAGCCATCCGCACTGTACTGGCCCTCATCTGCACCAAACCAGGCGACCGTTTTGCGTGTAGGCTTAAGCGGGATGGACAAGCCCAATGAGTCCAGGAGCGAACCATTCCAAGCACCGGCGGATAGCAGGACTTTATCGCCGTGGTAGCTGGCAGATTCCGTATGCACGATGAACCCATTTTCTGCTGGTTCCAACTGCGTGACTGGCGTGTTCGTCAACAGTGTAGCTCCTGAAGCGAGGGCGAGATCTCGATAGGCACGAATGCCGTTTTCACAATAAAGCACACCTGAAGCAGGCTCCAAGCAACCGTAGTAATCAGCAGGCAGATTGATTCCTGGCCAGCGTTGCATGACCTCATCGGCACTAAGTACTTCCAGGGGAAGGGAGTACTGCTCGGCGCTCTCCCGAATTTCATTCAGGAAAGTACAATTCAAGGGTCCAGCGTTCAAAACACCCGTTTTGGCGAAGATCGGTATACCAGATGCTTGTTCGAGTTCTGACCACAACTGTTGTGCCCGCAATGCGAGCGGGACGTACTGTTTTCCTTCTCCGTACGCATGGCGAATGATACGGGTATCCCCATGATGGCTGCCCATTGTGTGTGGGGGATCAAAGGCATCGATCATGAGTGTACGCACGCCCTGTTTCGCTAGATAGTAGCCAGCCGCCATTCCCATCGATCCTGCTCCCACAATAATGACGTCGTAGTTTTGCATGAACAGTCCTCCATTCCGCTTTAGTTTCATCTATCTTACAGGAGTTTTCTGAATTGTGGATTTTAATTTTTGTGTAAAAATCCATTTTTTTGTGCGCAATAAGGTTTATTCCATCAGTTGGGAGGGAAAAGGAGATTACGCTATCATCATATGTCAAGAAAAGTGGTGTTTACGAAATGAAATGGACGATCGGAAAAAAATTGGGTAGTGCGTACGCGCTGATCCTGGTCATTATGCTGTTTATGGGGATCACGACCATTATCAAGATGGAACAAATGAATCAGAAGATGGTGGAAATGAATACGAACTGGCGCCCAGGTCTGGAAGATATTTTGAAGATCAACATGACGCTGGAAACCGTTTATGGAGTTACGCAAACCATGCTTACGACAGAGAACATGGATGACAAGAACAAGTACGCAAAGCAAGTTGATGAACAATTTGCCTATATGGACGGCTTATTGGCAAGCTATGAAAAAACGATCTTCAGTGAAGAGGACCGTAACAATTTTGAAGGATTGAAGCAGGCGCTGCAAAAATACGAGGATTTCAGTCCGCAATACGTGGCAATCGCCAAAAAGGTCGACATCAGAAGACCAGCTACGGATGCAGACATGGCCGAGCTGGAGCGCATCAAGAAAAAAGGCAGTGAATTGTTTGTAGAACGCAAGAAATATTTGGATGCCATGATGACGAGTAACAGTGAGGGAGCACAACGCGCTGGCGCAGAAAGTGCGGAACTTTATGAGTCAGTCAGGCGGGACCTAAATATTCTCTTGGTTATCTCTATCATTGCGTGTGTGGCGCTAGCTGTCGTACTGACGTCAAGCATCCGTCGACCGATCTTGCGTTTGATGGAAGAGATGAAGAAAGTGGCTGATGGTGATTTGCGTGTGGAGCCATTGGTTGTCAAGAGTCGTGACGAGATTTTGGATCTGGCGAATTCGTTCAATGATATGACTAGAAGTTTAACTACAGTCATTCGTCAGGTAGGCGGAACTTCCGAGCAGGTAGCCTCATCGGCTGAGCAATTGACGGCAAGTGCAGATCAGACCAGCAGGGCCACTGAACAAATTGCTTTTACTGTTCAAGAAGTGGCAGCAGGTGTCGATCGCCAGGTAGCGAGTGTGGAGAATGGGGCGAAATCCATTGATGATATGTCACGAGGAATTCGCCAAATCGCAAATAACGCACAGCAAACATCCAATATGGTGAGCGAAGTCGCCAACATGGCAGGAGAAGGGAACCAGTCGATTCAGGCAGCGGTTCAACAAATGAATGCGATCCACACCTCCATGCGTGAGCTCGCATCCGTGGTAGATGGTCTGGGCAATCATTCTCAAGCAATCGGAGAGATTATTGAGGTCATTACAGGCATTGCGGATCAGACCAATCTGCTGGCCCTCAATGCAGCGATTGAAGCAGCACGCGCAGGAGAGCATGGCCGTGGATTCGCGGTCGTAGCAGATGAGGTGCGAAAGCTGGCGGAGCAATCGGCTCAGTCCGCCCAAAAAATTGCGCAGTTGATCAGTACGATTCAGACAGATACAAAAGTCGCGGTTGAATCGATGGAGTCAGGCACCCGGGAAGTACAAGAAGGAATTCGCGTCGTTCATCGTGCGGGCGAAACTTTCGGTCAAATTCAGAGCTCGATTGGTACAGTAGCTGACCAAATACACGACGTGTCCGCATCTGCCCAGGAAGTGTCTGCCCATTCCGAACAAGTCGTACAAGCGATGGAGCTGGTCAGAGAAGTTTCCGACTTGACTGCTGATGGCACGCAAAACGTTTCCGCTGCTACACAGGAGCAGCTCGCTTCTATGGAGGAAATCGCTTCGTCAGCGACAGCTCTTTCCAATATGGCAGAAGAACTGCAGCACATGATTCGCCGATTTAAGGTGTAGGCTTATAATGTGCAAACGAACGCAAAACGCCAACATGATTGGCGTTTTCAGACTGAAGAGAAACCCCCTTTTTGGGGGATTTCTTTTTGGTATTGTTCCA
>NZ_JAGQDN010000035.1:0-41893 GCF_021270385.1 Brevibacillus sp. AF8
TTAATGATAGACTCATTAACGCTTTCGCTGTTCAGTTTTCAAAGAGCATTTTCACAACAACCATTTCATCTTATCAGGTTGTCCAGGCCGTGTCAACAAGTTTTTTAACTTGTTTTTCAGCGACCTCATTAATCTATCACATACCTTGAAGGAAAAGCAAGAACTATTTTCACATTATTTTTGTGATCGATTAAGTAAAAAAGAAGAACAGGTATTAATATAACACTTAACCTTTTTAAGTGCAAGTAAAAAAATAAAACCACCTGAGTTTTTCTCAGATGGTTCTATTCTGCAAGACTAGTCGCGGTTACGCATATGAGGGAACAGCAGTACGTCGCGAATGGAAGGCGAGTTGGTCAACAGCATTACCAGTCGATCAATTCCGATTCCTAATCCTCCAGTTGGCGGCATACCGTACTCAAGCGCTTCAATGAAATCGTCATCCATATCATGCGCTTCGTCGTTACCAGCTTCTTTTTCCAAGAGCTGTGCTTCAAAGCGTTCACGCTGGTCAATCGGATCATTGAGCTCTGTAAATGCATTAGCATGCTCACGAGCTACGATAAATAACTCAAAACGATCCGTGAATCGCGGATCCTGGTCATTTTTCTTCGCCAATGGCGAAATCGCCACAGGATGACCGTAAACAAATGTAGGTTGAATCAGTGTATGCTCCAGCTTTTGCTCAAAGAATTCATTCACTACATGTCCGAACGTATGGTGAGGCTCAACGGATACGCCATGCTCTTTTGCCAGAGCACGCGCTTCATCGTCGCTCATTTCCTTCCAGAAATCGACGCCGAGATTTTCCTTAATCAAATCGACCATGTGTACACGACGCCATTTTGGTGTCAGGTCAATCTCATTGCCTTGGTACTGAATTTTCATGGTGCCCAATACTTCCTGTGCGATATGAGCAACCATTTCTTCAGTCAGGCTCATGATATCTTGGTAGTCCGCATATGCTTCGTACAGCTCAATCATCGTGAACTCAGGGTTGTGACGAGTAGAGATCCCTTCATTGCGGTATACGCGACCGATCTCATACACCTTTTCCAAGCCACCGACAATCAGTCGTTTCAAGTGCAGCTCAATTGCAATACGCATATACAGCTGCATATCCAAAGCATTGTGGTGCGTGATAAATGGACGAGCAGATGCACCACCGGCAATCGCGTGAAGTGTAGGTGTTTCTACTTCCAGGTAGCCAAGGTTGTCCAAATAACGACGCATTGAAGTCAGAATGCGGCTACGCGTAATGAATGTATCGCGAACCTCCGGGTTTACAATCAAATCCACGTAACGCTTACGGTAGCGAGTCTCGATATCTTTGAGACCATGGTATTTCTCAGGCAGTGGACGCAGTGATTTCGTCAGGTAGGACAGTTCCTTTGCTTTTACACTGAGCTCGCCCGTTTTTGTTTTGAAAACAACACCAGTTACACCGATCATGTCACCGATATCCGCCAAATCAAATACTTTGCTCAGCTCTTCGCCAACGGTATCCTGACGAACGTAGATTTGAATCTGACCGGAACGATCCAGCAGTTGAGCAAAGCTCGCTTTACCCATTCCACGTTTCGCCATCAATCGTCCTGCAATCGTAACCACGTTCTCTTCCGCTTCCAGCTCTTCCTTGCTCTTTTCGCTAAAAGCTTTCGTTATATCCGCAGCGTGATGCGTTTGCTCGAATTTTTTACCGAACGGATCAAAGCCCCACTCACGCAATTGATTCATTTTGTCGTGACGCACTTGAAGAAGCTCGTGAAGCCCTTCCTGTTGCTGTTCTTCTTGCTGAAGGTCTTGCTCGTTTGCCATTTTACTCTCACTCCTCTAGAAAATGCCTGCATTAACAATTTTGTACAGACTTTTATAATAGCGATACGGCGTACCTCGCAAAAGGTACGCCATAGATCGACTGCTTACAGGTTAATATCAAGAATCTCGTACTGAATGACTCCTGCCGGTACGTTAACGTCAACAATCGCGCCTTTTGCTTTGCCAAGAAGCGCTTGACCTACCGGGGATTCGTTGGAAATCTTGTTGTTCATCGGATCGGATTCAGCAGAACCCACAATCGTGTAATCCATAACATCACCGAACTCTAGGTCTTTCAGCTTCACGCGGGAACCAACACTTACAACACCTGTATCAACATCTTCATTTGTGATGATGCGGGCATTGCGCAGCATTTTTTCCAGGGTCAGAATGCGACCTTCGATGAACGCTTGCTCATTCTTTGCTTCTTCGTATTCAGAGTTCTCACTGATATCTCCAAAGCTAATCGCTTCTTTAATACGAGCAGCTACTTCCTTACGTTTAACCGTTTTCAAATCTTCAAGCTCTTGTTCCAGCTTTGTTAAACCTTCTGGTGTAAGGATGACTTCTTTTTCAGACATGGTTCAATTCCCCCGTTTTAAAAAATGATTCCATTTATACTGGGTAAAGTACAAAGGATTATATGTAGATGTTCTATACAATATACAGCAGAATGCAATCGTCTGTGAGGTTCAAAGGTAAAGCTGCCAGTGAGGACTGGCAGCTCGGCACCCAATATTACGGAGTATTATAGGATATGAAGGAACCCTTGTCAATGTCTGGAATGAACCACCAGTTTTAGTAGCTGACAGCCTCATCACTTGCTGGTTCCAGCGGTTCTTCGCTGTCATCTGCGTAGTTTTCAATCCAGTCAACAAAGTTCATGAGGACGCTGCGAAGCTCCTCTTCTGTCTCAACCGCATTCACGAGATTTTTCGTGTGCGTCGAGCCCTTCAAGCCTTTCAAGTAATACGCCGCGTGCTTGCGCATCTCAAGGACTCCCACTCTCGGACCCTTCAGCGCGATTAAACGCTCTGCATGCAATAAACAAATATTCATCTTTTCACGTGCGGTTGGCTCTGGACCCAGCTCTCCCGTCGTCAGGTATTGAATGGTGCGATACAGCATCCACGGATTTCCGAGCGCAGCCCGCCCAATCATAACACCATCGCATCCCGTTGTATCCAGCATGCGTCTCGCATCCTCAGGAGTAGCCACATCGCCGTTTCCGATCACCGGAATCGAAACGGTTTCCTTCACCCGACGGATCCAGTCCCAGTCCGCTTTCCCTTTGTACATTTGTACGCGGGTGCGTCCATGAACAGCGATCGCTTTGCCGCCTGCACGTTCTACTGCCTTGGCATTATCCAGTACGTACAGATGATCTTCGTCCCAGCCCAATCTCATCTTCACGGTAACCGGCTTGTCGACCGCATCGACCACAGAAGATACGACTTCGTAGATTTTATCAGGATCGAGCAACAGACGCGCACCTGCATCACAGCTCGTAATTTTCGGCACAGGACAGCCCATGTTGATATCAATGATATCCGCGTTCGTATGTTGGTCTACATATTTCGCCGCACTCACCAAGGTTTCCTTGTCTCCACCAAAAATCTGCAAACTTAGTGGTTTTTCGCGTTCGTCGACAAATAGCATATCTATCGTTTTTTTGTTTCCGTGCACAATGCCCTTGTCGCTTACCATCTCGGCGCAAACCAATCCAGTACCGAACTCCTTGGCAATCAGACGAAAAGCAGGATTACAAACACCTGCCATTGGAGCGAGAACTACGTTGTTCTTTAATTCAATATTGCCGATTTTCATCTATATTCGCCTCCTTATTCCCGCTTAGTCGGGGTCTTGGAGAGGACAATCCTATCCAAACTTCATTACATCACTTATTTATAGCACATAATTCATCGTAGTCTACCTGTAAAGTGCTGGCGATCTTCCGTAATACAGGCTCTGTTGGCGTACGAGTTCCTCTCTCTAGTGATCCAACAAAAGACAATGACACTCCCATCTTTTCCGAAAGGGACTGCTGTGTATACCCTTTTAGCTTTCGGAAGGACCGGATTCGATTTCCCAGTTGATTGCTCCCCACTCACGTACCCCCTTGTGATCTTCTACCAATAAGGAAAGATAATGATCAATGGTCTGGTTATGCTCAGGTAAAACGCCGCCTTCCCAAACGTCTCGAAGCGGCACGAGTACAAAAGCACGCTCGCTCAGCCCGGGATGAGGAATCATGAGATTGTCTTGCGAAACACGAGATGTCCCGTACAACAGTAAGTCAATATCTATCGTGCGCGGTCCCCATCGAATCGTTCGCACACGTCCCAGCTCTCGCTCTACTGACAATGCCGTCTCTAAAAGCTGATCCGGGGTCTGATCTGTTTCCACAGCGATCGCCATATTCAGAAATGCGTCTTGTTCGACGTAGCCAAATGGATCGGTCTCATAAACAGAGGAGACACGAAGCACGCGAATTCCAGGTTGCTCGTTCAATCTCTGTATCGCCCGGAGCAAGTTCTGTGCCCGATCCCCGAGATTGGAGCCTAGCGCCAAATACGCAACTGTCATGAAGCAAAATCCTCTCTTCTACGGATCATCTCAATCGCAACCGACTCATAATGCCCATTGATCGGCGGATTCGGCTTGGTCACTTTTGCTTTGACTTCATGCAAAGGGAATTGCTCCAGTAGACGTTCTGCTATCACAGCGGTCAGTTTTTCTACCAGATGAAATCGTTCACCCTCGACAATTTTTTGCACACAAGTAAAGATATCGGCGTAATTGACTGTATCGTGAAGATCGTCACTCGCTCCGGCTTTGGATAAATCGAGCGATAGCTCCAAATCGACATAAAACCGTTGGCCCAGTTCAGCCTCTGCTCCAAACACACCGTGATATCCGTAAAATGACATGCCATTGAAGTAGATTTTATCCAAGGTTTAAATGCCCCCTTTTAGCATCGCGTCCATCATCTTCGTAACGCGCTTCATTTCTTTGACATCATGCACCCGTACCATATGACAGCCTTTTGCCGCCCCGAGAGCAACCGTCGCTGCCGTACCTTCGACACGTTCATCTACAGGCAAGTCGAGAACATGACCAATCATCCGCTTGCGTGAAGTAGCAAGTAGAACGGGATAGCCCAGCCCTACCAGATCATCCAGCCTGCGCATCGTTTCGAGATTTTGCTCGACAGTCCTTACAAACCCAATCCCCGGATCGAGGATGATTCGCTCCTGCTTTACCCCTGCCTGCAAAGCGATCTGTACGGACTCACGCAGGTCTTTGATATAGTTTGGGAAAAAGTCGTGATAGTCCGTGTCTTCGCGGTTGTGCATCAGGATAATGGGCACATCGAGACGAGCAGCTACCTCTCCCATCCGCGGGTCACGCTTCGCTCCCCATACATCATTTATGATATGTGCCCCTTCCAAAATAGCCCGTTCTGCAACCGCCGCTTTGTATGTGTCAATGGACAGCGGAACAGACAATTCCTGCGAAAGCATCCGAATGACTGGCAGCACTCTTTCCAGCTCCGTCGCCTCATCGACTGCTTCCGACCCCGGACGTGTCGATTCTCCCCCGATATCAATCAGGTCAGCTCCAGCCTCAACCATTGCACGCGCTTGTGCAAGTGCTGCCTCCACATCGACATAACGGCCGCCATCCGAAAATGAATCAGGCGTCACATTCAAAATACCCATGACTAGCGTACGCTCTCCCAATGGCAGGACATACTGGCCACAGTTCAGCTCGCGCCGCGCACGAAGCTTGGCAGGCATCGCTAAAACTTCCCGTACCTCTGCCGCCAACGCTCGTAGTTCTTCTGTTTGGGTTTTCATATAATCCAACGCCAAATCCATCTTCTTGTGAGAAGCCAACAGCAGCACGTATTTTTTGTCGGCAGTACCTGGTTGGTCTGAGATAACAGCTTCCGCATCGAAAGAGTGCATAATCTCTCTCACACTCTGTGCTGTTGCCCCACTCATGTTTTCCGTGTGAATCTTCAGGCTCGTCCCCGCTTCCGTCATGCGTTCGGCTTCAGGAACAGGAACTCCCCTTTTGACAAGCTCCGAAACCATCTCAGCGAAGGTCGCAGCATGGATTCGAAATGAATTGTATTTCATGATCAAACTCCCTTTTTCCGTCTTCGCACATTGAATAGTAGCATACCATAATTTACTCGCTAGCCGCTACAGACTGACGGTAGGCGCGGTGCAGTTCGCACGAATATGTACCATATGTCGAAGGGACGGAATGCCCGTCAATTTCAGTAATCGGAACAATCTCTTGCACGGAATTTGTCGTAAAGACTTCATCGGCATTGAGCAGCTCTTCCAAGCGATATCGACCTTCTTCGACAGGTATCGATAATTGCTGTGCCAAAGCCAAAACATGTCGCCGCGTCACACCATCTAGAATGCCCGTATCAATAGAAGGGGTAAACAACTGGCCGTTCTTGACCCAGAACACATTGCTCACAATTCCTTCCGCCACGAAGCCATCATGCGTCAAAAACAGACCTTCCACATCGGGACGGGCACCGAGTTCTTGGCGTGCAAGAGCATTGTTTAAGTAATTGTGCGATTTAAAGCGCTGCTGGCCTTCTGCTGTCTGTCTAGCCAACGCCAATGTCTGCAACCGTTTTGGCATGGGAGGTACTGCCAGAGGTGCTACAGGTTTGGCAAATACAAATAAGGACGGACGCTCGTAGCCCTCTGCTACCAAGCCCACCCCTTCTGCGCCAGCCGTAATACTCAAGCGGACGTAAGCATCACGCAACTCGTTTGCATCGATGGTCATCAAAATGGCTTCCGCCAGCTCTTCCCTTGTCCAAGCAGGTTGAATCTGCAACGCAAAAAGCCCGGAACAAAGCCGGGCGTAATGAGCATCCCATAGAAATAGCTTGCGGTCGTATACACGTAAGGTTTCAAACAAACCAATACCGTACAAAAACCCGTGATCCAATATCGATACTGTAGCCTCATGAGCCGGACAAATCGTCCCGTTAGCATAAACGTGCATCTGCGCTCTCTCCCGATAATATAGTCGAGAGCATCATATCACACTTCCGAAGAAAGTTCCGTTTCCTCCGAGCGTTTGCCGTGTACGAAACGCGAGATAGTAATGGAGATTTCATACAAAACGATAAGTGGCACAATTACCATAATATCGGAGAGGAAATCAGGCGGCGTAATAGTAATCGAGATAATCGCGAGCACCAAATAGGCGGGTTTGCGTATTTTAGCCAAGCGATGCGGGTTGAGAATCCCCAAATGGCTCAAAAACAAAACGACAACCGGCAGTTCAAAAAGCAACCCAAACGGCAGGCAAAGATTGAGCATAAAGGTGAAGTAATCGTTCGCTGTAATGACCAGTTCAAAATTCCCGTTGGATAAACCCAACACAAATTTGTACATCATCGGAAATAGCACAAAGTAGGCGAAGGAAAGCCCGAAAATAAACAGCAGGAACAGAGCCGGAATATACATGAGCGCCACTTTTCGCTCTCTTTCTTCCAATGCGGGCACCACAAAGCGCCAAACTTGATAAGCGGCAACCGGGATTGTAATCGCAAGCGCACCGACTGCGGCCAGCTTTACATAGATCGACAGGATATCTCCCGGCCCAAGGATCGCCAGCTTTTCCCCTGAATGATTCGCTAACGCCAAATAAATATGATCCACAAATAAAAAGCAGATAACCATACTGACAACAAGAACGGACAGCACAATCAAAATTCTGCGGCGCAGGTCTGTCACATGCTCAAGTATAGGCATCTCTTTGCTCACTCGAACTCCTCCTCATGCGCGGAAAAAGGCAGTGCGTCTCGTGTACGCACCGCCTTCACTCAGGCCGGATTAGTTAATTCGTTTCAACGCTTCTTCTGGAGCCTTCTCTTTTTCATCATCGTCTTTGGTCAAATCTTTTGCTGCGGTTTTAAATTCGGTCAAGGTTCGTCCAAAAGCACGACCGATCTCTGGCAGTTTACTCGGCCCGAAAATCACCAAAGCAATGATCAGGATCAGAATTAATCCAGGAATACCGATGCTCGACAGCATAATCTGTTACACTCCTTGTCCTAGAAACCTGTAATAGCAATCACGCTCGGCATGGCTACTGCATTTCCGCCTTTAGGCCAGTGGCTGGTTGGCTTGTCATACGACTTCAGGTTTTCACCTGGATGCTGCACCGCCAGGAACAGTGTTTTTTCATCAGGGGTAAACCAAGGACCTGTCATTTCAGCGCCTACTGGTGCAGACGCGAATTGTGCGGCTTCTCCCTTGCTGTTACCCGTTGTTGGAATGAAAAACACACCATTGTTTCCAAAGGATTTATAAATGCCGCTGTTCATCGACGAGGACGAGATGTCTGTCACGACCCATAGGTTACCCGCGCTGTCGAAAGCCATGTTGTCTGGCGCCGCAAAACCGCTTTGTGGTCCACCTGCTGCAAAAATCTCAAACGTAAACTCCAAACCTGCATGGTTGTTGTCATTCTCGAACAGGCGAACGATTTGTCCGTAGAAGTTGCCATGCTTGTCGTTGTTGGTCAAGGCAATGAAGACGGAACCATCAATCGGATGAACTTCCAGGTCTTCTGGGCGATCCATCGGGGTAGCCCCTACTGCTTTGGATGCATCTCGGCAGTTGAGAAGCACGTCAGCCTGAGAAGCAAACATCGGTTTGCCATCTGCATCGACTGCTTTTTTCAGTGCTTCATTTGTTGCGAAATCCAACGGAATCCATTTACCCTTACCGAAGTTGGCAACGTACAATGTACCCTCTTCAAGCAGCTTGGAATTGCTTTTCCCCGCCTTTGGATCGTACTTACCTTTGGATACATACTTATACACGTATTGGTCTTTCGCATCATCCCCCATGTAGACGACCAGTTGTCCAGACGGAGCCAGAACCATTGCCGTGTTTTCGTGGGAGAATCTGCCCAATGCTGTATGCTTCTTCGGAGTCGATTTCGGATCAAATGGATCTACCTCAACAACCCAGCCATAGTGCTCGGCTTCAGGCAGCTTGCAATCACCGACGACGTCCATGTAGTTTTCCTCGCAGGAAAGAATTGTATTCCACATCGTCACGCCGCCGGAGCAGTTCGCAAATGTTCCGGTTACTTCTTTAGCAATGGAAGCTGCTGGACCCGTCAGCACATGCTTGGTCAGCCCGCTTACCCGACGACCATATTTGGAATCGGAAACAAGCTTCCATGTGCCATTTTCATTTTTGATTTCAATAATGGAACCGCCAAGTGCATACAAATATTTTTCGATTTGTGCAGGGGTACGTTTGTTGTCTTCAGAATCAGCATTCAGATAGTCATAACCGTTTACGTAATATTCCAACTCACCTAAATATTCGTGATTTACCCACAAGAGGCCATGATCGGACTTGCCTTCGATTGGCAGGAAACAGGTGAAGTCGTTGTTGAACCCGAAGGTATCTCCTGCCGCATTGATCTTATCGCCATAGGAAGCCACTACATCGTATTTAAAACCGTCCGGCAGTACAACATCGTCTTTTGTAGTCGGATGAATTTCTTTGAATTTCGGATTGAAGTTATGCTTCTTTGTATCGAGACCAAACAGATGATCGGCCGTTTTTCCTGATAGGGTACCGCCAGCCGCCAGGGCAGGAATTCCTGTTGCTACCGAAGCCAACGCCGCTGTCCCTACACCGAGATAAGTCAAAAACTGTCGACGATTTACATCCATTTACTATCTCTCCTTTTTTGCCTTCTTCGGTTTCATTGTACAAGCCGTATATCGAGGAACCATGAATGTTATATAAAGAGTATGTAAATAAAAAACCGCCCTCGAAAAAGGCGGTTTTCCTGTCATATCTATGTGTCAACCTGTCGTGTGACGCGCGTATGCGGTAAGGAAGTTTTTCAGCAATTGCTTGCCGTGCTCGGTAATAATCGATTCAGGGTGGAACTGGACGCCCTCAATTGGGTACTCCCGATGGCGCACAGCCATGATTTCTCCTTCGGCTGTCCGGGCGGTTACTTCCAGCTCACTCGGAATGGACGCTTCCTCAATAATCAAAGAATGATAGCGTGCCGCTGTAAAAGGAGAAGGGATGTCCTGAAAGATCGTTTTGCCATCATGGAAAACCTCAGAGGTTTTTCCGTGCATCAAGCGCTCGGCCCGAATGACTTTTCCGCCAAACACTTGCCCAATGGACTGATGGCCCAAACAAACACCCAAAATCGGAATTTTTCCGGCAAAATGGCGGATCGCATCCATGCTGATCCCCGCTTCATTTGGTGTGCACGGCCCTGGAGACACCATCAAATAATCAGGTGCCAATCGCTCGATTTCTTCCAGTGTAATTTTGTCATTGCGATACACTTGGAGTTCTTCCCCAAGCTCTCCCACATACTGCACCAAATTGTAGGTAAAGGAATCGTAGTTATCAATCATCAAAATCATCGTACACTCGTCTCCTCTCAACTCATCGTTCTCTGCTCGCTCAACTCAAGCGCTTTCCACAACGCTTCTGCCTTTTTCAACGACTCGGCGTACTCTGCCTCTGGAACCGAATCAATCACGATACCCGCTCCAGCCTGCACATGAGCTACGCCATCCTTGATCACCATGGTGCGGATGGCAATGTTGACCTCGATATCACCATTGAAACCAAACCAGCCGATTGATCCCGTATAGACGCCTCGCTTGACTGGCTCCAGCTCTTCGATGATTTCCATCGTGCGAACTTTTGGCGCTCCGGTGATCGTTCCTCCCGGAAAAGTCGCTTCGATCGCATCAAGCGCATCCTTGCCTGCTGCCAGCTCTCCTTTGACGTGAGAGACGATATGCATGACGTGGGAATATTTCTCCACGACCATGAATTCGCTGACCTCCACACTGCCAAAGCGACAGACGCGGCCCATGTCATTGCGTTCCAGATCAACCAGCATGACATGCTCTGCTCGTTCCTTTTCATTATCAATCAGCTCACGTGCCAACGCATCGTCTTGCTCGTCCGTTACTCCACGCGGACGTGTACCGGCGATTGGACGCGTATGGACTTCCTTGCCTTTTACCTTTACAAGTAGCTCTGGCGAGGCACTAACCAATTGAAATTCAGGGAAGCTCAGATAGCCCATATAAGGAGACGGATTCAGCTTGCGAAGCACATCGTACACTTCTGGGGCAGTCACCTGCACTGGCTTGCTCTGCCGTACCGACAGATTGACCTGAAAAACATCCCCTTGGGCGATGTACTCCTGCACCCGACGAACGGCATCCTCGAATTGGTCTTTGGCAAAGGATACGGACGCTGGCACTAGCTTGGCAAGCGGTCTTTTGCGCAAAGCTTCCCAATCTGTCTCATCGCGCTCCATTGCCAATGAAGCGATCGAGTCCATACGTTTTTCCAGCTGGAGTGCTGCTTGTCGATAGCTCTCTTCGGTCAAATTGTCAGCGTTCAAATGCGTCAGGCAAATGATCTCTCGGGTCTCATGATCAAAGACAAGAAGGTCTTGCATTATCATAACATACAGGTCTGGCAACTGTAAGTCGTCAGTCGCTATCTGTGGCAAGCTGGGCTCAAAAAAGCGGTTCATCTCATAGCTGATATAACCTACGGCCCCTCCGGAAAAATCCGGCATACTTGGAAGCGCAGGCGTACGGTAACGAGATAGCAGCTCCCGCAAAGCATTCAATGGGTTGTGAGTATCTATGCTTTCAATTTTTCCTTCTGGGTACGAAACGATTGTTTCTCCTCGCTGACTGCGCAGCGTAGCGATAGGCTCATATGCCAAAAAGGTATACCGCCCAGCTCGTCCACTTTCCAGCAGGACAGCATTTTGCAGAGAAGGCTGTAGCTTTGTGAGCACCTGCCACGGATCAATCGTCGAAGACCACGGTCTACGCAGGGCTAGGGGAACCAACGAATAAGATAAGGCATATGTCTGACAATCAGCAAAGGTAGGGAACATTCTTCCTCTTCACGCTCCGGTTTTCACTATTTATCCGTTCATTATATAGTTGCCTGATACAAAAAGAAAAGACCACGTGGCCAACGCGGCTCCGTGGTCTTGCGGTATCTTTTTACAATTAATCTTCGAACTGATATAGAGGCGTGGACAAATAACGCTCCCCATTCGAAGGAATGACAACGATCACTTTTTTGCCTTTGCCGAGCTTCGCTGCTACTTGCAGAGCCGCATGGATCGCTGCTCCAGAAGAAATCCCACCGAGAATGCCTTCCTGACGAGCCACACGACGCGCAGTTTCAAAAGCGTCCTCGTTTTCTACCTTAATGATTTCGTCGTAAATTTGAGTATCGAGAATTTCTGGAACAAAGCCAGCCCCGATACCTTGGATCTTATGTGGACCTGGTTTGCCGCCAGACAAAACCGGCGAAGCCGCAGGCTCAACAGCCACGATTTGTACATTCGGATAGTGTTCACGAAGAACCTGCCCTACACCCGTAATCGTTCCGCCTGTACCGATACCGGAAATAAACGCATCTACGCCGCCAATTTCCTTGGCTTGGTCCAACAGTTCACGAGCAGTCGTCTCACGATGAATGCCCGGGTTTGCCTGGTTTTTAAATTGTTGCGGAATGAAATACGAGCTATCTTCTTTTGCCAGCTCTTCCGCTTTGCGAATCGCTCCGCCCATCCCTTCGCTGCCTGGTGTGAGGACCAGCTCTGCACCATACGCACGCAACAGGTTGCGTCGCTCCATACTCATCGTCTCTGGCATGACCAGAATAGCACGATATCCTTTTGCAGCAGCAACCATCGCGAGTCCAATACCGGTATTTCCGCTCGTAGGTTCAATGATGGTATCACCCGGTTTCAGACTTCCGTCTGCCTCTGCTGCCTCAATCATCGACAACGCAATTCGGTCTTTTACACTGCTGCCCGGGTTGAAGAACTCCAGCTTCAAGTAAATGTCTGCAATATCTTCGGTGACAACACGATTTAGCTTTACAAGCGGAGTAAATCCAATCAAATCGGTAATGGAATTAGCCACGCGCATATGTTCTGCCCCTCCTATTTTTCATAACCGAGTAAAATGCTAGGATTTATTGACATAATTATATCAACGGTAGCCTATTTGGTCAATGAGGCATTTGCCCAGAAATCTGGACCCCTACCGATTTTCGCAATCGCTCCAGCACGACATCCAGCGACTCGACCTGGGCAAATGCGATTTCTCGGCGCAGCTCCTCTTTTACCTCTTCAAACGTCCGTTGACTGGCTTCCCTACGCTCTATCAGTTGATAAATGACGTATTGATCCTGTATTTTGATCGCTTCGCTATGTTTGTCTTTCTCCAGCTTTTCTACGATGGGCTTCGCCTCGTCAGGCAATCGATTATCCTTGATGGAAACCCAGCCTACATCCCCGCCACTCGCCGCTGTATCTGCATCAATCGAACGCTCTTTGGCAATCGTCTGAAAGTCGGCCCCGTTTTTCAAATCAGCCAAAACTTTTTCCGCTTCTTTTTGTGAAGCCACGACGATTTGTCCTAAACGCATCTGCATCGGTCGGGTATAACGGTCAGATCGGCTATTGTAGACGTTTAGCACTTCTTCATCCTTGATAGTCATGTCCTTCGTTGCCAGGGTTTGCAGCAGGATTTGATAAGAAATCTCCTGCTTCAAGGCTTCCACGGTCGTCCCCGCTTGTTTGATTAGCGCAGCCTCAAACTCGCTGTCTGTCCGACTGCCGTAACTGTCGCGAATCTGGGAAAGCTCTTGCTCCAGCTGCTTCGGATCAACCGTAATGCCGGATCGCTTCGCCTCTTGAAAAACGACTTCCCGATTAATCATGTCGTTTAGCACTTGCTTACCGAACTTTTGTTTCAGCGCCGTTACATACTCGTCGTTGCTAATCGTCTTATCCCCTACGATGGCGGCAGGCTGCAGCTTGCCTGATGCCTGGTACCATGCCCAGGTAACGGCAAGCAGCAACAATACAAGCGCCCCAATGAATGCCCACAACCCTTTTACGTTGGTCATGCCAACACTCCCCTACTTGACGCCGCGCTTACATGTCTTTCAGGATGTCTTCCAACGCGGATCTGTCATAATGGTAACGTTCATTACAGAAATGACAGTGTACTTCTGCTTCGCCCTGTTCCTCAATCAGACTTTCCATTTCTTCGCGTCCCATGCTGATCAGTGCCTGAACAACCTTATCCGCTGTACATTTGCAGCTAAATTGAATCTCCGTGCGGCTCAGGATTTTTGGATCATCCAAGACGCGGGCCAAAATCTCTTCAGGAGTCAAACCTTCGCCAATCATGCGAGAAACCTGTGGAAGCTGTCCCAAACGCTCTTCAATTGCTGCCACAACCTCTTCAGGCGTATTTGGCAACAGCTGAAGAATAAAACCACCCGCCGCCAAAACAGAACGGTCTTCTGGATTCACCAGTACACCCACCCCTACTGCTGAAGGCGTTTGCTCGGACATCACAAAATAATAAGTGAAGTCTTCTCCAATCTCACCAGAGACGATTGGCGCACTGCCTTGATACGGCTCCTTGAGACCGAGATCTTTCGTTACGTACACAAACCCGTCTGTTCCCACTGCACGCGCTACATCGAGCTTGCCTTTTTCGTTTAGCTCAAAGTGGACGTGCGGGTTGGATACATACGCGATTCCTTCACCATGTGCGTTTGCTTCCGCCATAATCTGCCCGATTGGTCCGCCTCCTTTTACTTTGACATGGAGGCTCTCGTTTCCTTTTAACATAGCCCCCATCATCAAGGTAATAGTCAGCGTACGTCCCGCTGCTGCTGTCGCTGTATTCCACATGTCGTGACGACGACGCATATCTTCGACAGATTCCGTCGTGCGTGCGGCAAATGCACGAACATGCCCATTAAAACCCGTTGCTCTTATCATATAATCGCCCATATAGCGATCCTCCTTTTCGAACTCCCTCTTTAAAATAGCGAAAAAATCATGAAGCTATCTTACCAGTTTACCACAAGGAGAAAAAGACTACGCTTCTCCCGCTGTGAGTCTGACACTTTGACAATTCGACCATTTCTGACAGAAAAAACCCCTCTGTACGAAGAGGGGCCGTAATAACCAATCCTATGTTAGGTTAAATAATCTTTTAATACGTGCGAAGCTTTTTGTGTTCGCAATCGGTCAATCGTCGTCGCTTCAATTTGGCGAATACGCTCGCGGGTAAGCCCAAACATTTTCCCCACTTCCTCCAGCGTATACACTTGGTCATCATAGAGACCATAACGCATGGAGATAATTTCTTGGGCGCGGGGACTAAGTCGCTCCAACGCTGCGCGCATTTGCGAGCGAAGGTCTACTTTTTCAATCCAGTCATCCAGCGAGGACAACCCATCATCCATGATTTCTGCGTAGCTCAAGCTCTCGTCTTCATGCCAAGCCTGCCATTTCTCACTGTCCAGCTCAGCGTCGATGGATTCCATCTTCATCATGAGAGCCAGTTCAATGGCTTCCACCTTTTCTAATGGAATATCCAAGAGTACGGCAATCTCCTGTCGATCTGGCGTCCGGTTCAAAGCATGGACGAGATGTAGGACTTGCTTCTGATACTGGCGAATCTGCTCATGCATGTGGACAGGAATGCGAATCAAAGTTGCTTTGTCGTTGATGGCACGGGTGATCGCTTGAGAAATCCACCAGTGCGAGTAATGATAGAGACGCACGCCTCGTCCCACATCAAATTTGTCAATCGCGGTAAACAAACCTATCGTGCCCTCCTGAATCAAATCCAGGAACGGCATCCCTCTTTTCAAATGGCGCAAAGCGGTACTAACTACGTATCGTAAATAGGCGCGCACAATCGTTTCACGTGCTTCAAGATCGCCATCCCTTTGATAGCGAATCAGGCAAGCAAGCTCTTCTTCTTTGTCCAACATGGGTGTTGCAGCGACGCTTTCCAAAAACAGTAGAGCAGAAGTGTCCGATCGAAGCGATCTAGGGACAACAATTCCCAACTGTGTCTCCACTTCCCGCCAGCGACGGGGAGTTGAATGGAACGAGGAGGTACTCAGAGTCATATGCAACCCTCACTTCTCTGGAATGGAAGATCACGATGAAGTAGGTGAGTCACGGAATGTTTTACTGTATCCGTATTTCGACAAAACCCATTCGATTCCTGCCAGTTAACAGAATATTAACAGTTCTCCTCTCAGAACAGTTGATGAAAGCCCTTTCATAGGTTAGAGTTAAAAGTTTATGAAGAAAAAGCCATCCCTAACACCAAGGATGGCAAAAAGACAATGTCGAATTTTCTGATAAAACCAAAGGCTACTGATACAAGTGACAGGCGACGAAGTGGTTCGTGTCTACTTCCTGCCAGATGGGCTTCTTTTCGGCACATACTGCTTTGGCTACCGGACAGCGCGTACGGAACACACAGCCGCTAGGTGGATTGATCGGGCTCGGAACGTCTCCTTCGATAATGGTGCGCTCACGGCTTTTCTCCAAGTCGGGATCGGGGACAGGAATGGCCGACAACAACGCCTGCGTGTAAGGATGCTTCGGTGATTCGTAAAGGATTTCACTGGCAGTCATCTCGACCATATTGCCCAAATACATGACGCCAATACGATCGCTAATGTGCTTGACCATTGCCAAATCATGCGCGATAAACAAGTACGTCAGCTTTTGTTCCTGCTGCAATTTCTTCATTAAATTAACGACCTGTGCCTGAACCGAAACATCGAGTGCGGAAATCGGCTCATCGGCAATAATGAAGGTAGGATTGACGGCAAGTGCCCGCGCAATCCCTATCCGCTGTCGCTGACCACCACTGAACTCGTGCGGGAAACGGTTGGCATGCTCTTTTTGCAAACCAACCATCTCCAATAGCTCAATCACTCGTTTTATCCGTTCCTTCCCTTTATATAGCCCATTTAGATGCAGGCCCTCCGAAATGATTTCCGCTATGTTCATTCGGGGGTTCAGAGAAGCATATGGGTCCTGAAAAATCATTTGCATATGGCGTGTCAGTTTGCTCCGCTCAGCAGATGATGCCTGGTGGACGTTTTGCCCGTCAAAAATGATCTCACCTGTCGTCGGTTGATACAATCCGATAATTGTACGGCCTGTGGTCGATTTACCGCAGCCAGATTCCCCTACCAGTCCAAACGTTTCTCCCTCGTATATATCGAAGGAAACATTGTCCGCTGCCGTAAGTGAGAGCCCTTTACCCAACGTAAAGGTTTTTGTCAGGCTCTTTACCTGGACCAGCTTCTTTCGTTGCATCTGGCCACTCCTCCCCGTTATCCGTTTACCAGTATCGTCTGGAGATGCAATGTTCCTTTTCGAGCTTGTAGCCATCCAGCTTGACGACCTCGATGGCACTTCGCGAATCCGGAGAATGAATCATTTCACCATTCCCCATATAAATGCCCACGTGATGAACTCTGCCTTTCCCCTCTTCATGGGCAAAAAACAGCAGATCCCCCGGAAGCAACGCTTCTTTTTCCACGAGCTGTCCGGCTTTTGCCTGATCAGATGCATCACGCGGGATCTGGAGACCGACAGATCGGTGCATGTTGTACGCAAATCCTGAGCAGTCATACCCGTAAGAGGACATGCCGCCCCATAAATAATGCAGGTTGAGGAATCGCTTGCCAGCTTCTACGATTGCCTCTCCACGATTACCGGAAAGCTCGATGGGCTCGTTTGCTCTGACGATTTGGACGTCTGCTTTTGGCAAAAGTCCTGTACCGTTCGGTGTCGCTACCGTTACCCAGTCCGCGGTTTCCCCAATCAGCGGCAGTTTGGTCAAAAACGCAAGCTCCAGGTCTGGCTTTTGGTCGGCTGTATGTAGACGGGTAAACGCCGCCGTGACCATTGCCAGCTTTTGGCCTTGCTGTACCTCAAAAGCATCTGACCACGGTGCTAGCTGACGAGACGGTACCCAGCCGGGATAGCCTGTTGCGTTTTTGTTCGTTGTCTGATCAGGAATCAGAATTTGTGACCATTCCCCTTGCTCCTCGACTACCTCTACGCGGGTACCATACAGCGCTTGAGTTTGAATCGCGTTATTGTCGTAAAAACCAAGCTTCTCTTCTACAGTAAGGGAAGCGAGCCAGCTTCGTGCATCTACCGGGGATTGGAGCGCTACTTGGTCAATATCACGCGGCGACTCCGGCTTGGTCCACACAGTGGCGACAGAAACAGAAACTATAGCAGATTTCATCTTAGTTCTCCCCCTCCCACAGGCTGACGGAACGAATACCGAGCCCAGACTCTTCTGGCATGCGCATCAAGCGGCCCTCGTACGTTACGCCACCTTCTATACCATCGTGCAAAAGCATCAACGGGGCATCGAAATCAAAGCGGGTGATGTTTTTCTTGCTGGCCGCAAAATGAGCTGCTGCTGATACAGCCAAACGCGATTCGATCATGCTGCCAACCATACATGGAATACCGTGCTCTTCAGCCAATTGGTTGATCAATTGTGCTTTGTAAATGCCACCAGCCTTCATGAGCTTGATATTAATCATGTCTGCCGCACGGTTTTGCAACACCTGCAGGGCCTGCGCTGGTGAAAACACACTCTCGTCAGCCATGATTGGCGTATCGACCGAATCTGTTACCCGCTTCAAGCCTTCCAGATCATGCGCTTTTACAGGCTGCTCAATGAGTTCGATGCCAAGACCCATGTCCTCCATTTTGCGAATCGATTGGACCGCTTCTTTTACATTCCATCCCTGGTTGGCATCAAGACGAATCTTCACCTGATTGCCCACGGATTTGCGAATTTCCTGGATGCGTAAAATGTCATCCTCGATGTTGTCCTTGCCGACCTTGATTTTCAGTACGTGAAAGCCTTGCTTGAGGTAGAGAGCCGCATCCTCGCCCATTTCCTTCGGGGAGTTCACGCTAACGGTATAATCGGTTTCCAATTGGTCACGGTAGCCCCCGAGGAATTGATACAACGGCATTCCTGCTCGCTGAGAAATAAGGTCGTACAACGCAATGTCTACCGCTGCCTTCGCACTCGTATTTCCTACCATGGATTGGTGCAAGGTTTGGAAAACTCGTTCATAGGCAAGCAAATTCAAGCCGATGAGCTGAGGTCTCATCGTATTCATAATCGCTGACTCGATGCTCTCGATGCTGTCTCCGGTAATGACGACAGTCGCCGAAGCTTCGCCCCACCCGACCATACCGTTGTCGCAGGTGATTTTCACCAGAATCGATTCCAGACTATGCACCGTACGCAAAGCCGTTTTAAAAGGCTTTTTCAATGGTACAGAAATTCGTTTTACTTCGATGGCTTGAATAATCATGTTTTCCTCCATCTTCTCCAGCACTCGTGCTTTCCTTCGTTGTGTTTTTTCTCATAGACATACTAAATTATAGCACTATTAAAAATTCTAGCAAAAAAGGGGGAGAGTCATTTCATCCGCCTGAAATGACTTCTCCCTACTTACTATTTCTTACTTCACGACAGCTTTTCTCAGGTCTGTGTAGCTCAGTGAAGAGCTTTGTACACCACTCACTTTGTCGCTTGAGAGCAAGGAAGTGTTATAGAAATAAAGCGGTGCGATTGGCGCTTCATCCAACAAGATTTTTTCTGCATCATGAAGCAGCTTCAGACGTTTTGCATCGTCTGGCTCCTTGTATGCGTCTTGGATCAGCTTGTCGAATTGTGCATTGCCCCAGCCCGTACGATTGCTTGCTGCCTTCGATTGGAAAATGTCGAGGAAGTTGATCGCATCACCGAAGTCAGGCAACCAGGAAGAACGAGCAATTTGATACTGCAATTGCTTTTGCATATCCGTCAAAACTTTTCCCTCTACCTTTTGCAGCTTCACATCTACGCCCAGCGTCTGCTTCCACATTTCCTGCGCGGCTTGTGCCGTTTTCTCGTTGGCCGTTCCGCTGCGGTACGTGAGTGTAACCTCCGGCAGCTTTGTGTAGCCTTTTTCTTTCATTCCTTGTTCCAGGAGCTTCTTCGCTTCATCTGGGTTGAAGTTCACCAATTCTCCGCCTACCTCACGGAATTGTCCTTCACCGTTGGCATCAGGTAAACCATAAGATACGAAGCCAGTTCCCGGCTTTTGTTGACGCATCAGCACCAGGTCAACCAGCGTCTTACGGTCAATCGCCAAGCTGAAGGCTTTACGAATATTGGCATTATCAAATGGCTCCTTCGTGACGTTGAAACGATAAAACTCTGTACCTGCTCCATCACGCACGAATACTTTGCCATCTTTGAACAATTGGTCTGCCATGTCTGCAGGAACGGTTGTCGTTCTGTGCAGCTCTTCGTTCGTAAACATTTGATACTCGGTATTCTCGTCATCAATCATTTTCCAAACAGCACCAGGCAGAGTTACGTTTGCTGCATCCCAGTACGTATCGCTCTTCATTATTTTCAGTTCACTGTCATGCGCCCATTCTGTCAGCTTGAATGGCCCGTTTCCGACAAAGCTTGCTGCTTCTGCTGCCCATTTCGGATCTTTTTCTACAGTTGCTTTGTGTACAGGGAAGAAAGCTGGGTTGGATGCCAACAGGAGCGTCCAGGAAGCTGGTTGAGCGAGCACGACCTCTAGTGTTTTGTCGTCCACCGCTTTTACTTTTACGCCATCCACCGGACCTTTACCGCTGTTATATGCCTCCGCTCCCTCAATAATGTACGCGAGGGATGCCGCCGGAGATGCCAGTGCAGGATCAAGCATGCGTTTCCACGCGAATTCGAAGTCCTGAGCCTTTACCGGTTCACCATTGGACCATTTGTTGTCACGCAGGGTAAAGGTATAGGTTTTGCCATCCTCGGAGATTGTCCACTCGGAAGCGGCCGCTGGTTGAGGCTTTTGATTTTCGTCCAGGCGAGTCAAGCCTTCCATCAAGTTGTTCAAAATATTATAGGACGGCTCATCAAAGCCAATCGGCGGGTCCAATGACGTCGGTTCCTTGATATTATTCAGCAACAGGAGCTTTGCCGCTTGATCACCCGGCGTCGGAGCGTTTGGCTGAGCCGTGTTGCCTGGTGCATTCTCACTCGGTGCAGCTGGTTGACCCGATGTACATCCAGCCATGAGCATAGAAACACCCAGCGTAGCTGTCAGCAACAATGTTGATAGTTTTTTCACTGTTTCTTCCCCCTTATTTTTTTGTTTTTGTATGTCGTAAAAGGATAGTGACGTCAGACGACACCCTCTTTTACACGAATGAAGCCGGGCTTGACCACTGCCCTCGACAGCCTTGAATCAGGTCCCTGTTGGCGGTTGCATCGACGCTAACAACTTCTTCGCCCGAGGGTCCTGCAACCAACAGGAAACCGCGTGTTTGCTATGGACATGGGTCTCCGCAGGCTGGTAATTCCGACATACTTCCAACGCGTAGTCACAGCGCGCTGCGAATGCACAGCCAATTGGCGGGCTGAACAAATCCGGGGGTGTTCCGGGTATTGGGCTGAGCGGAATAGAACGATCTGCATCCAAACGAGGCATCGACGCCAGCAAGCCTTTGGTGTACGGATGCTGCGGATTGTAAAAAATGTCGCGAACAGGACCGGACTCTACCACTTTTCCGGCATACATGACATTGACCCGATCCGCAATCTTGGCGACGACTCCCAAATCATGCGTGATAATAATGATCGAGACCCCGGTCTTTTGCTGAATGCTTTTGAACAGCTCGATGATTTGCGCCTGAATCGTCACATCCAACGCTGTCGTAGGCTCATCCGCAATCAGAATGGACGGCTTACAGACAAGCGCAATCGCAATCATGATCCGTTGGCGCATCCCGCCACTAAACTGATGGAGGTACTGCTTCAAACGACTTTCCGGATTGGCGATCCCGACCAAGGTGAGAATTTCAATCGCTTGCCGCTTGGCTTCGCTTTTGGCGACCTTTTGATGGCGAATGATTCCCTCCATAATCTGCTCACCAATGGTGATGGTCGGGTTGAGTGACGTCATCGCATCTTGAAAGATCATCGAGATTTCTTTCCCACGCAGCTCGCGCATCTGCTTTTCCGGCAGCTTTGCCAAGTCCTGCCCTTTAAAATGAATGCTTCCTCCTGCGATTTTTCCGATATGCTCCGGGATCAAACGCATAATGCTCCTTGCAGTCACGCTTTTCCCACATCCAGATTCACCAACAATCGCCAGTGTCTCCCCTTTGTTCAAGGTAAAGTTCACGTCCCGAACAGCGTTCACTTCACCGCCATGCGTCTTGAATGTGACCCGAAGCCCACTGACTTCCAGCAGCTTTTCCGTTTTATTCATGTTGCCTACCTCCTTGACTTCGGATCGAACGCATCGCGCAAGCCATCACCGAGCACGTTGAACGCGAGCATCGTCAGCGAGATGAGGAAAGCAGGGAAAAAGAGCCGCCACCAATGACCGGACAAAAGGGTGGGGAGTCCATCGTTCGCCATCACTCCCCAGCTAGCCATCGGCGCCTGAATACCAAGACCGAGAAAGCTCAGAAACGCCTCTGCAAAAATCGCAGATGGAACAGATAACGTAACATAGACGATGATGATGCCAATTGTGTTGGGTAGCAGGTGCTTGCGAATGATGTAGAAAGGCTTTGCCCCCATTGTTTTTGCCGCCAGTACGTACTCCGAGTTTTTCATTTGCAGAACCTGACCGCGCACAGTCCGGGCCATCCCGATCCAGCCAGTCGCACTTAACGCGATAATAATGGTTAAAAGTCCAGGCCCCATGACGACCATCAGCAAAATCACAACCAACAAATAAGGAAGTCCGTACAAAATATCGACGAAGCGCATCATGATATTATCGATTCGTCCGCCCATATATCCGGCAATTCCTCCATACAAGACACCAATGAAAAAATCGATAAGCGCTGCCGTCAAACCGACAAACAGGGAAATGCGTGCACCATACCAAACACGGGTAAACACATCGCGACCAAAATCATCAGTACCAAACCAGTTCGCTTCGGATGGAGGTTTGTTTTTCATAATAATCGACTGTTTGGCGTATTCATGACCAGAGATCATCGGCCCAATCGTAGCCATAATCCCAAGCAGGATAATAATCACCAACCCCATCAGAGCCAGCTTGTTTCCTCTGAGCCGAAGCCAAGCTTCTTGCCAAAACGTCAGTTGAGGTCGCATAATCGCTTCCGCATTGAGGTTGTCTTTTCGCATAGGGATAAATAAATCATCAGAAACGATCATCCTTCGCTCTCCTTTCGATGCAGCTTAATTCGTGGATCAATGATGCCGTATAGTACATCGACGACAAACATCAGGAAAATCAAAAGTGCGCTATAGAAGACGGTCGTTCCCATAATGACGGAATAGTCGCGGTTATTAATGCCAGCGACGAAATATTTCCCCATCCCAGGAATTGCAAATATTTTTTCGATCACAAAGCTTCCCGTTAAAACGTTGGCAATCAGTGCGCCTAAAAGCGTGACGACAGGCAAAATCGCATTACGCAGTGCGTGCTTCAACACAATCGTCGCTGGAGACAGCCCTTTTGCACGAGCAGTTTCAATGTATTCCTGGGTCAACACTTCCAGCATGTTGGTACGGGTCAAACGAGCGATAATCGCAATCGGACCAAACGCTAATGCAAGTGCTGGCATAATCACATGCTGCCAAGACCCCCACGTTGCAGTCGGCAACAGCTTCCACTCGACCGCCAAATATTTGATTAATAAGGAAGCAACAACAAAGCTGGGAACAGATATCCCGATAACAGCAATAATCATAGCAAGATAATCAATGAGACGGTTATGTCGTAGCGCGGCGATCACACCAAGCGCGATACCGGTGACAATCGCAAAAACGACAGATATCAGACCGAGTTGAAAAGAGACGGGGAATCCACGGGCGATCATTTTGTTGACCGTATCTGAGCTGTTGGCAATGGATGGTCCAAGGTCAAACTGCACCAGCTTTTGCAAGTACAGCCCGTATTGGACAAGTAGTGGCTTATCCAGGTTGTAGTAGGCATTGAGGTTCGCTGCAACTGCTTCGTTTAATGCCTTTCCTTCTTTTTCAAAAGGAGATCCTGGAACGGCATGCATCAGGAAAAAGGTGAGGGTAATGATGAGCCATAACGTCACGATCATGGAGATAAATCTGCGGAAGACAAAAGATAGCAAGGACTCTCCTCCTTTTCATCAAAAACTGACCTCTCGTAATAAGCAAAAAACCCAGCAAATGCACGCGATCATGGCATTTGCTGGGTTTTACTTACGTGTATGCCGTGCATACGAATAAATAAAGCAGCGGGTGTATTCATTTGGTGACTGTGGCTTTATTTCTCGTGGAAACTGCTTGTTTGTACTTCTTTTGCGCGTCCTTAAACGCTGCGATCAATGTTTTTTGGGAAGATCCAAAATACCGAAAACGAATCTCTTCGCCAATTTCGTCCGACGCCATAATCGAATGACCGATAAAGATCGACCGAGCAAAATCAGACGTCAGTTGGACTGTAGAGGAACAGGCCGCATCTACGATCTTGTCGTTGGAAGTATCGACTACCAATCCGATAAAAAAAGCACTGAATTGCTGTGTAATCGGATTGTTCGAAGAGGACTGTGCATCGCCTACGATATAAATGGTATCTTTATCAAACAAATCAATAACCCCACTTTTACTATGCTTAACGGACCGGCAAACGGGATGTTCGGAGAGCGACTTCCTCACAATCGCAAGCTGGGTAAGCACTTTCCTACATAGTACCAGAAAAATTTGCAATTTGTAAATAAGTCTGACTAATCTTTCAGTTCTTCTACAGATACGACCGGAAACGAATGTGGCGGCAGCAGCGGCAGAAACGGCCGCTCGTCAATGTAGGCAACTACGACATGGGATGGACCGACCATTGTTTTTGGTGCGAGGTGCAATTCTTCTCCATGCTCAGTTACGACGGTAATCTGCAGCATACCACCTCCCGGACGAGCTGGCCCTTTTGTTGCTCGTTCTGTCACGAGGGTTGTCCCATTGTACTGTAGGCGTAATTGGTGGTCATTGCGCCACGAACGGAAATCCACATAATAGCGCGAGAAAGGAATGGGATCCGTGGTCACACTGTCTGCTTGAGGGACGAACATGGCTTGCTCACGACGATAGCCACCATTCTCATACATTCTGTCATCAAAACGTTCAAGGGCCTCGTCTTCTAGCAGATCAATCACACCCTCTGTTTTCAATACAGGATCAACAGCAAAGGTGGCGTGATGATTAGACAACTCAAGGAGTATCTTCAGCTCTGCTTTTTTCTGCATGGCGATGTCTGCATCTACAATAAACATACCTACCAGCAAAAAGAATAGCATCGTCGAAATGGATAAGATATTTATACCCGTAACGATAGCCTCCTAACTGGAGCTTTTACAAATCGTAGTCCATGATGTTAACCGTACCTATTCTTTGGACTTGCAAGGAATCAGCCGGCATTGGAATCCAAGAGGTAAATCGGGGGTATGGAATTGCCAGCTCCACGACAAACTCATCTTCGTGGCTCCACAGAACGGGATCAAGTGAACGAGTCCGAGTGACACTGACAAACAGGTCCTGATCTGGAATGGAAAACTTTTTCTCACTCAGCTCCTGAGCGATCAATGCCCGAACCTCTTGTTGCAGGTTGGCTTCACTCGTCCCTCCGTGGTTGCTAACGTATTTCGTAGCGGCCGCGCTCACTTCCAATAATTCGTTCCTGGCCTGAACAACCGTATGTACCTGTAAAAGCCCTAATGGAACGAGTAGCATAACCATAATGTTCAGTATCACAGCGATTAATTGACCCATTAGCCTGTACCAAAACGCGTTACTTCCGCGAGCAAATCGCCGAAAAACTGCGTGCATGCCGAAAACAGATTTTGCGGACCGGTGAGAAGCAACCCTACCGTCAAAGGCAAAATAATCGCCATTACAGCCAAAATGCTAATCATTTTATTCATGCACTACCACCCTGGATCGAAGTATTCGGACGGACGGCTTCCCGTAAAGGAAAAGGATGTATCCCCCTCTACAAATTTGTGCAGCCATTGGGTCACTTTTGAAGGCTGGATGGTAACCGACAAGGTAATAACCTCCTGCCGCTCTTTACGAGCTCGCTCGCTCTCGGTTCGAGGCCAGCTGCCAGCAAACGCATCTCCTGTCACTTCCCACCCCAATTCTTTCATTTTCAGAAGATAGTAATCTGCTAACGTCGGCTCTAAATATCCGATGTCCTGCATATCATCCAGTAAGTCGGCATAGATTCCACGGGCAATCGCCCTTTCCATTGCGTACAAGTGATAAGCTCCCAATGCGGAAGTGATCATTAGAAGGACCAGTAGACATATAAGAAAGACTTTTGCTTTCACCATCGTTTTAGAAACGCCAGCTCTTCTTTAATGGAAGATCACCGTCGCTGCTCGATACACCCTTTCTCGTTGTGTCTGTTTAAGCTGCTCCTCTGGTTGGAGATTCCAAAACACCGCGCACAAGCTCCCTACCATAATCGAAATGATCAGAAATACGTGTATGTGCAACATCAGTTTGACGACGTATAGGATGTTCCGTTTTGCATCCTAAAGTTGATGTTTTCATTTCGAGTATCGTAGTTCAGCGATGTGATGGATTGGTTAATGCTCTCAGCAGAATCGTTTGCTGCAGGGCTTAACTCATTACCATAACTGCTGACACCGATCCCTAATACCATGACGCATGCTAAAAATATAAAAAACATTTTGGACATCTCAATTTTCCCCTTTTCTCATTCGTGATTTAAGGTATGGCTTTATCGATCCACCCAACTGCTCGATCTCTCAGCCCGTCTTCTCTTACTACCGATGTGTTTATTTCAGACAGGCTAGAAACAATTATTCCTAAAGAGAAAACGATGCACATGATGATAGATAATAGCTTCGTCATGAGTTGCTCCTCCTCAGGTCAAATATTTATCCAGTATTTCTGTAAGCAGCTTATACCAAGGAAACATGGCTACCAATAACCCCATGTAAAAAGCCGGGTAGACAATGACCGTGTAGCCAATCCCTAAAGACTTTATTTTTTTTCGATGACGAAACATTCTTCGGTGATCGACAGCCCATTCCATTCGTTGCATAGTAGCACTTACTTGTCCTTCGCTCAGCGTTTCAATTGTACGCATGCTCGATACGAGGATAATTCCGTCGTCGACACCAATTTTGTATTTAAAGCTCTCAAGTGCTTCATTAGGGTCTCTGTTCCACTCAGATAAAGTAGGGATATACTCCCTTAGCTTTCTAGTCGGTCTTGCTGCCTTGACCATGGCATTGTAAATGGGCACCTGATTTTCTAAAAGGGTCACATAGCGATTGATAAATCTGGCGATATCTGTGCTCAGCATATCCTCCCTGTGATTTGCCCACATCTTCAAGCCCATGTACGGCAGCATGTAACTGCCTGCAGATGCCAGGCACATCGATAGCAGTGGAAATGATTCCATTCGACTCACGACGACCCACATAAGAATCAGGATGCAAACGGTACTTCCAGTCAACAATTGCAGAAACACCCACTCCGGTTTACCCCATCCAAAAGGCCTTCCTGCTCGCGATAGTAACTGCTCCCATTTATCGTCTTCGTCAGGCTTGAGTGCCTGCTCCCACTTTTCCCACCACACCCCAGAAACAAACAGTTTTGGCTTTTGCTTATGAAACAAATACTTTCCGATCATAAACGCTGCACTAAAAACAAATAGAGCGCCTAATCCAAGGTAGGTATACATAATTAGCATTGGCATTAGCGATACCTCCTTCCCCAAATAAAAGCCAATAGGATCGAAAAAATCCACACAGTCACCGCAATCGCTAATATGGCTTGTCCATCTGGCGTGTAGAAATAGAGACGATAAGAATCTTGAAGCAGCCCTTGATTGTAGGGGATCAAGCAAATGCAAATTGCTATGACGATTAGGAGGCTGATCCAAATGGAGTATATTTCACTGTCACGCTCATGCTTTTCATCTTGTTGTACAAACATCTCATTTGTTAACCGATTTAGAGGTGATTGAATATCTTCTGTTTCTCCTTCCAAACCGCTGGATATATACGTTGCAAAATCAAATGCCCACGGATGGTCCAGTCTCTGCGCAAATTGTTCCACTGCCACAACCGAGTTTCCCCCATCCGAAAGGCTATTGTTCAGCAGAAGGAGGTCAGGCAATAATTCTTTGGGGCATTCCTCTATCATTTCGCGAAAGGTAAGGACGATGTTTTTGCGACTGTTATAATAACGGGCAAACAACTCTACGAAACGACAAAATGAGCTGATTTTTTTATTCATTTGTACCGTATAGCCTGCGTATAAAATCAGTGTTGGCAGCAAGAGCAATAGGAGAAAAAGCGATAAGGATACAATCATATTCCCTAGCAAAATACCCGATATGAATCCCGCTATCCCGCCAATCAGGGATAGTAATACGAACCCTTCTGGTGTACCCCCCACAATTTGACACCAACGATCAAAGCGTTCATACATCATGCGTCGGGTAGAATGGCTTAAAAATTTCTCTCTCCATACCTCAACTGTACGCGGGAAGAATACGCGGGGACTTCTCCATCCCTTATACAGGTGTAAGCCGAGAAACAGAAAACCAGAGAAGAGACATAGAAGCACCGGGAAAAGAAATGTGTACATCATAGCTGCCTGCCTATATCGGTAAGACGTAGCTCTTTCAACACTTCAATGTCTGCTTTGCCGACGTAACACATGTATTCAACTAACTCTGAGCTCAATTGATTCCCTGTCCATTCATAGACTCCCGTCTGCATGTTGCGACCTACAAGGGGAATAGATTCCACTCGGTTAAATGATGAATTCCACTCCGTCGCATGAATGGCATCAATAAAACGGTGACCACTGTTACGGTATGTAAGCGAATTGACAAAATTGACTGCCCTGCTAATTCTCTCCTGGGTCAGCTCGACACTTCGCCCTCCGTATTGATAAACAAGATCGGTCAAATCATGTAACGCCCTATGAGCAAATCGTTCGTGCATCGCTCCGATTGTAGCGTCTGTCCCTCTGATTCCGGCATTTATAAAATGGTACGCTTCTATAGGCTCGCGAATTTCTCCAATCAAGATCGTATTTGCGGTTGACCGATACATGTCTTTGAAACAATGCTCTAATTCAATGCCGATTTCCTCCACGTTTTGGAGTTCAATCACTTCCCCTGGCCAAATATCACCAAATCGCATCTCGTGTTCACTTTCAAAGATCGTGACATATTCTGTCCGAGGGTCTTTCAGCTTCAACATACACATCATCAACGTTGTTTTCCCTGCAGCCATTGGTCCAATAACCAGCACATTGCTGCGTCCGTACACTTGCTGTTCGATTAGCCATTGAATTCTTTCGTCGAAGGCTGGCTGTTGCTGTGTACGGAGTTGGTCGAGCGAAAAAGAAGGTGTTGTAAATCGTCTAACCAGAATGGTCGGTACTCTGGAATAAGGGAAAGTGAACATGGTTAATCTTGCTTTTAGCAAATGTATGTACCCGCTCAATCTAGGTTTTTTCTCGTTAAAAGATAGGCCCGCTGTATTGGTCAACTTTTGTTGGAGGATTTCAACCTCTTTCCAGCTTGGTGTGTAAGAGAGAAATTTTTTGACTCCTTGCTCCAGGTACGCAATGTTGCGGTTTGCAGAAATTCGCACTTCCTCTACCCACGGAGACAAATGGAGGACGGCATCAAGTATGCCCCACCCGTAAGTAGAAAAGGTGAGCCCCTCGTAACCGTTAACATGCGGCAAAATCTGTTCGGTTACTGGTCGTTGGAGGACTTCCTCAAAATAATGCTGTAAGCGAAGAATAATATGGTTGTGACTATCGCGATCTCCCTGTTCTGCCAAAGCGAGAATGCGTTGCATCTCTAGCTTTTCTTCTCGAGTTTTGCCAAAATGATTTAAATAATCTCTTGCTACCTGTTTTATGTCTTCGATGGTTTGGATGTCCGATTTAACTGGTTGTTCTCGCTCTATCCCTCTCATCAGCAAAACACCGCACTTCTGTCCACATATTGTGCCTTAGCAATTTCCTTCAAACTGCTGATGTACGATTTGGGAGCGAAAAACTCTTCTATTAATACGCTGCAGCTTTGATGTGATTGCATGAGCCTGCTCTCCGAAATGCGTGGTACAACACCATAGACCGAAACATCCTCCCCGATTCGAAAGGGTTGCCCAGGATCTAAATGACTGAGCAGAACCTCGCATTTCACTCCTCTTTCTCTCCAGTTATGCAGCCACTCTCTAGCACTATCGATACTAAAGGGATCAGCTCTCACGAATAACAGATTGCGGTCAACAGTATGAAGCAACCGCTGTAGAGTCTCAGACTCAGGAAAGCAGTAACCCCAATCGATGTATACATAGTCAAATTGCATGCGAAACACACTAATTAGATTGCTTAATTCTGAGCTTTTCCATTTGCTAGCAGCATGTGCGTAATACAAATTAGGCAAGTGCGCGCTCTGTTTGCAGACATTGCTCCAGTTACGCTTGGCAGTTGTTTGAATATCGATAAAGTCAGGACGAAATAAAGATAATTGATGTTGTTGGAGTTTGAAGAATCGTGATAAATCGGGCTTAGCGTCATTCATATCAAGTACAACAATTCGCTTTTCAGGATGCTGCCTCCCTAGTATGACAGGATAATTAATACAAAAAGTAGTGATGCCAGAAGCACCGTAGCTCAGCAAAGCGTAGACGAGCCCCTTTTCTTTTGACGATCCAATATCTGCACACTCTTGCACGAAGCCTAGAATCAGACTGATTTGATGGCGTATTTCTTCTTGGGATAAATGGGCTGATAACAGGTATACGTCCTCTAGCCCGGACTCCTCAGCTACCTTCTCAATCATCTTCTCATCCCGATAGAGGGGAACAATAATTAACGGTGAGTTGGACGGGAGTTGTGCTTTCAGTGCCGGCAGCCATTCCCAAACGGGAGTGTTGAACATTTCGGAAAATATCACGGAAGCTTCTGGCATATAAAGCTGCACAAGCCGTGAAAACTCCTCCGCCGACTCGGCTACCAGCAAATCACTGTACATAGGCATATACGTTTTGGCGAGTGACTTCATCGGATAACAAACTAAAATTTTCATGACGCTTGCTCCTTCGAACCCATGATATGACCGACCTGAAGCATCCCATATGACATTGCCTCGCTCACTATCACATACTCCTCGTCTGTCAAATTAAAGCCGATAAAAGCAGGTAGTGCTGTTGGCTGAACTCGGTAGTCACGATATCGCTTTTCGCCATTCTGCAACGGCTTTTCTCGTGATCCATGAAAGATGGAATCCATCTGATCAGGCGATGGCAACAAGCTAGGCTTTAATGTATAGATCTCAATACCATTACTATCCCTCACGCTTGCAAGCTGACTTTCAAATAACAAATCTGCCGTATCATTCGTTTTTTGAAAATGCAGTGGTGCAGGATAGTCTTGTAGCTCCGAGGGACTCTTGTATTTGACCCAAATTTTCACATGATCACCTTTGCGTAATTCCGTTAAAGGATAAATGGATAGTAGGGGGAACTCGTAACGCGCCTCCCCTTTTTCCGGTAAAAGCTGCGAATCTGTCAGCTTTTCCAATAATAATTGCTCGCCTTCGTATATAGTCTGCGTGCTCCTTTTCCCCAGAACGGTATCCAAATCACGCGCTGAACCTGGAAGAATTTCATCTACCTCTTCCTGAACAAGTATCACGTCGTTTTGTGTAATCGGCTCGAAGGCTGATATTTCTTTCCCTGCAGCTACCTTTACGACTGGGGCAAACAGCTTTTCCGCAGCCATCGCGTCAATATATTGAGTCGCTGCATAAAAGGACGACCCTGCTAGCAGAAACGAAATTAAGCAAATGACAAGCAATGTTTGCTTCTTCATAACATCCTTCCTTTATAAGCATGAATCAATGACTGAAATTCACTCTCTTCCTCGGGGAAAAGCTCCAAAAGTAGATTGGCTTTGGCGCTTGCCATTGCTGTTTTCTCTCCATCCATCAACGGAATCATGTTAGTTACCCGTGCAGCTCCAGGCTGCTGATCCCATAGGGAGAGCGTTCCTTCTACTTTTTTCATGATGCTTGTCCGAGACAATTGGCTATTCCACTTGTTTGCTATCATTTTTATTTTTCTTCTTTCTGTCCTCCACCAAGTAGGGACTGGCTCTACCAGGAACAAACGGGTTAGTCTAGTCAAATCGGCATCAAAAACTACCCATATTTCGTCGGCATGCTCAAAAATTTGTTTGGAGTGGATATCATTCCAGTAGGAAGAAACATCAATGACAACAATGGGACTATCCTTACAAATCCGTAGTAACCAGTTGGCTATATCTGTTTGAGAAGATTCATGCTGAATTTGTGCTGGGGATTCTATCTGGATGCGAAGATAGTTATTTTGCATGAGGAGCAATGATGTAGGAGAATCTCTTACTTGTTGTCGAGCTCTACGTTCAAAATCAAAAGCAAAATAATAATAGGATGTTACTTTTGGCAACTCGGAAAGGGTAACAGGAATGCCTTTTCCTGACCATGCATACGCTAGGTTACTTGCAAGAAAACTAGCTCCAGCCTGTGCGTACAAACTCATAACGACAATACATTTACGCTGATACGACTCCTGTTGCTCAACTATTTGTGGAGAAGCAAGCTTTTCTTTAAGTACTTTCCATTGCCGCTCTTCCTCAATAGACTGTGAAAACTCCTGCTGCTCCAAATCACGAAACCTGGAGACAAAGCGGCTCATTTGGTGAAACATGATTATCCCACCTGGGAATCATTTGATTTATTTTTACTGGCGATGTATTTCTCAAATTTTTCAACCATCTCTCGAACAGTGAGGGACTTGCGGTGATAATAGTATATTTTGCGCAGTCGCTCCCTTTCCTGAGCTGTCATTTCTGGTCTCACTTTCATGGCTAGCTCGATTAATAGAGCAAGCTCGACGTTGTTAGGTCTTCCTCTTCTAGGTGGATTAGCAAAGAGCTCCTGCTGTTTTTTATTAAATGCGTTTGGGTACTCTACCAGCCACATGTCTACCAGCGTTTCAATATCTTCATGTGTACGTACTCCGAGCTTCATCAAGTATTTAAAATATGTGGGGATGGGACGTTCACGTATCTGCCCATTTTGCCATCGGGCGAGAAATCCATTTGGCATAGTTAGGAGTTTGGTTACGTCTCGGATGAGTGCTATCCGATTTGGCGATTGGTATTGAACGACTGCTTCCTTTACTAGCGTAAACAAAATGTCATGATAATTGACGCCTTTATACCCGCTTCCATACTCTGTGATGTACCATTCCTCAACTGCCCGATCAAAATCTCTCCGGCAATTAGATAACTGAAGCTGATTCAAATGCTCATAAAACTCTTCCAGATCATACTGAACCATAAACTCTTCCTGGTAATCTCCAAAAACAAAAGCAATAAAGGATTCCTTAAACTCTTCCAATGACAACAATGTCAGCTTGTTTGTCTCCTCATAGCAGCGGTTGACTAATTCGATTGCACTCTTTGCCAACACGTCAAAATACCCCCATTTCCTTTTTATAGAACGATTGATATTCTCCAACAGCATTCTCGACTCGTCGAATCTTATTTAGCCTGATAAACCAGGCAGTTCGCTTTATGGGTCGCCTCACACGCAACCGTGCAAGGCGATTAAGAGAACCTACTCAGTTACAAAGTAAAGTTCTTCTCCGGTCGCGAAAAGAAGAGCAATCCTTCCCGCGCGCTCCATGACGGTTGGAGCATTCTCCATTACAATTAGCCCGTCATTGAGTACTACTCTGTCTCCAAATCGAAGTACGGATTCGATCTGGAACGCTCCCTGCGGAACTCTTTCCACTGAAAGATGTCTGCCGGGTTTGTGCTTCTGGTAGCGTACTTGTCGCCCTAGAAGCTGCTCCACGGATGCAGAGCATTTCTGGTGAGCCTCTACTGTTGCCATACGCAACGCCTCCTTCTCTCACCTGTAGAGTACGGCCGTTTCATCTGCTTATAAGCCTATGAAACTATCTCTACCGTAAAAAAAGACAGCAGGGTTGTGCAAATATTTTTATAACTCGTCCCAATACGAGGGATCACTAAGCTCGGGATACATTTCAGTGACCATATCAAATGGTGAAAAGTAGAGCGTATCGACGAGAATCTTGAGTTTATATGTTTTCAGGAGCGTATAGGCTCTCTCTGTTTTGCTGAAAATACTTGGCAGTTGACGCAAATCTGCCAGCTTTAGCAGATGCTTGCACATATAGTCGACGCATATTTTTGCCCGTTCCTCCCCCTTTATGCTCTGAAAATAAGCTGGGGGAAAATGACGTCTTATGCCTGAAAGCACTTCTTGGTAAACCCATAACACTCGTTGTTCTTCTGAAAGCCGAGGTAAATACGGATAAGCGAATTCGACGAAGTAATACACATCCTCCGCCTTTGCCTCGATAGGCGGCTCAATAAATTCTCTCACCAAATGCAGCTTCAGTTCTTTGACATCCTGCAAGCTCAATTCACGTCTCGCCTGCTCAGGAGTCCATCTTTTTACATTTTCAATCGCATATCTAACAACTAATTGGACTTTTTGCTTTCGGTACTGCACATCTTCGAACTCATACGGGGAAAAACGCTTTTGCTCTCCGCTAAGAATTCGTTTGTACCGATCGACTATTTTTGAGGGCACTGTCATATCACTCCTATCCCCATTTTTGGAATATACTACTAAATTACCACGCGGGATTAGGACAAAAATAACAGTACCTTTGTTCAAAATTGTGACTTTATTCATAGACCCCAGACTGGGAGACTCTGTTCATTTTTACAAAAAGCTCATCCCAAAATACAGGTATGTCCTTTTCAAGCTTTACTTCTAAATGATAGATTCCTTGCAAGTACAAATAAGGCCGTTCACCTTTTTGGTGAATAACAGAGACCTCATCACTTGTTCCCTCCAGATTCCCCCTGTTTAATCTCCAAAGAATCCCCGCTTCTTCACGTGCCCCGCGAATGATATCCGCATCACGCCGTTCCGCTTCTTCTGTTGTCGCAAACAATCTGATTTGCTTATCACCGTTTGTATCCACGTACTCCCATTTTCCAGCCGCACGTGCTCCCTTAGTAATCAAATCCGCTGTATGTTGCATCTTCATTTTTAGATAATCTGTCTGTTCCAAAAATAACAGGATAGAGAGCAGACTGCCCAAGCAGAAGAGAAAGAAGAGCACAGTAATCATAGTTGCCCCGCGCTCTTCCTTCACTCGATTCAAAAAATGATGCAACGAATCATTCATTGCTTCTCCTCCGCATTTTCAACCATCATGTGATAGCTTTCAGTTATCTCGAATAATTCTCCCGTGGAGAGAAGCCGAAATGAAACTGTTGCTTCAGCTTTTACATGACTGCCTTTTCTCCAGCCGTTCCCATCAAGCTCCAGCTGGACATCTTTGTGAAGGACTCCAATACCTTGTGCTAGTTCCGATGTGCCTCGCTCTTTCGCATGGAATTTGGCCAAACCGAAATTGGGCTGCACTGCAGCAATTCTCCCTGCCTCATACGCAGCCGCCAATGCCTTTTGCTTGTTGTACATCATGCTGAATTGGTCAAAGGAGAATACGATCAAGATCCAAACTAAAGGAAACACCAAAATAAACTCAATCATCTGGCTGCCTCGCTCATCTTTCATCCTCGCACGTATCACTCGTCCCAAGCGTGTAATCATCCGATTGCTCCGATGACATCTCGTACGGATTGGAACACAAAAGCACCCAGCAAATATACGGCGTAGGGGAATGAAAAGGCTGTTTTTGCCCTGTCTGGAAGCCAAACTTGTCGATGTGCTGTCCATCCGGCTGCTATGATTTGAAGATTGTTGCAAAGGCGAGCCCAATTTTGCGGATAGAACACCATCACAACAAGGCATAAGATGATAGAATGCAAAAACAAAGAATACACCACACTCCAACTTGTCCAAGCTCCAACAGCCATCAGCAGCTTTTGATCACCCATCCCCATCCCTTTTAAGATTACGGGACCAACTGTCAACAAAAAGGCTCCAGCCACACCTAGTAATGCTCCTCCCAAAAATTCACCTTCCCACTGATGCCATAAGCCGACAGCAATCGCTGGAAAAACAAGAGTATTCGGTATTTTCCTTTGTCTCCAATCCATCCATGCGGCCGCTCCTAATACGCCTAGCAAGATTACGTTAGTCATTTGCTTATTTTTTCTTGCAGTTCCTTCAGCTTCTCGTCTTCGGCAGTGCCTAGTTGTGTCAGTGTCGGAATAAGCACAATCAAGATGACGGCAATGATAATGACCATTTCTACGATCGTGACACCGTCCTCCTCATACCAAAAACGGTTGAAATAATCTGCGATGGCTCCCATTCCATTCACTCCTCATTGAGATTTTGGTTCTATTTTCACTCTGCCAAAAGACAGTGCCTCTCGCAAAAATATTTACATGCGCTAATTTTGCTACAAGCTTTCTCCGATGCCGATGAATGCAGGGCCCATCACCAAAAACAGCAACGGCAGTCCCATTAATAAAATGACAAAAGGCAATAACCTAATATTTAACCGATTCATATGGGTAGCAGCCTCGTCTTCTTGTTGTCTCACTTGCTCCTCTACTTGGACAGACAACATTTGCGATATGCTAACCCCTTTTTTCATCGCCTCGTTCATCTCCAGCGCAATGGACGTCAACGAATCTACCTCCCACCGAAAGGCCAACTCTTCAAGCGCCTTTCGCCAGTTTCCATGCCTTTTTTCTCCCATTTCCAGGCTCGCGAGTTCTCTGCCAAGTCTGGCATCAAAACGCCTCGCTGTCTGCTTTACAGCCTGTTGCAATGGCATGCCAGCATCCACCAATGACTGCACGATGCTAAAAAAGATAGGGACCTGCTCTCGAATTTCAGCTTTTGCTCGCTTGTCTGCCCGATCTAGCAGCATGTTCGGTAGCAAGTACAAAAATAAACTAATTGTTAAGGGAAGCCCATTCATCGTTCCGATTTTTTCCCCATTAACCATGCTTATTGACAATGAAGCTAGAGATGAAACGATGAAACACATGCTGATGAGCCGGAACAAGACAATCTCGGTCAAGCTTATATCGATCCCCAGACGAACCAATGTTTCCTCTATTTTTTTCTTATCGACACCCGTCCATTTGTAAAAGTGCTGTAGCAGTACATGGTTTTTCTCCAAGCTTTGAACCAGTGTCCACCTTTTTCGTCGTTGTTGAAACGATTTCTCAAGCTTGGCTTGTTTCACGGAGTCAATCCTGCCCAAAAGGGTGGCCGAGATTTGTTCTCCCTTACTCACACAAGACGGCAAGCCGTACAGAAATATAGCAACACTCACCAATAGACTAAGAACGAGAACGAACATTGCACCCTCTCCTATGCTCTCCTGCTTATGCTTTTATGCGCAACATAACGAATTGCTTCTCCCCCAATCAAAATAGAGGCCAGGCTTCCCAAAATAAGAAACCGTCCCCCGATTGTGGCCGTTAATGGGTCGAAATGATTGGGATTATTTACATACAACGCAATGACAAAAACAAACGGCATGACACTTAGTAAATTCACCTGTGCCACGATCTGTGCCATAGCTGCTTTTTGTCTACGGAGCGACTGTCTGCGCCGCAATATTGAAGAGGCAGCCAAATCGAGCGTTTTAGCCATATCTCCGCCCATCTCACGTTGAATGTGGACAATAGTCGCTAAATATTTGACATCCGCTGATCCTGTGCGTTCAAAGAATCGATTCATTACGTGCTCCAACGGGACTTGTGCCCGCAATAGCTCTACAATACGCCTGTATTCCTCTAAAACGATTTCCGATAAGAATGGACTAGTTGCTACCTGTTCAAACGCATGCAAATACGATGGAGAGGTGCGTAAAGAACTGGCCATAAGACGAATTGCTTTTACATTGCCTGCTTCGAACTCGTCCTTTCGACGAGCCCCCCATACACTCACTAACCGTTCGGTAAACATAATCCCTGCCAGCAAAGCAGGCAATGCCATCCACCAAGACTGCAAGATCTGACCACTCACACCAAAGGACGCGATTCCCAATAAAAAAGAGAGGGTCACATACTGGTTTACCCCCCACCCTGAGTGCGATTTTGCCAACCTCTCCTCAAACTGCTTCCAAATAGTTTTCCTGTCCTGTTGCAACACTTCTACGATTTCGTGCTTCCCCGTCGGTTCTCGCATATACAATTTGTTAGGCAAGATCAATAACAGGATGGCCATCCCCATCCCGATTGCAACAGGTAAGCTAATGTCCATACTTTCTCCTCCTATAGCGGTATTGGTGTGGTGAAAAAGACTTGCTCAATCTCCTCTCGGGACAAACCTTTCTCTAGCCATCGTTTAATCAGTCGCTCTGGTCGGTAGCCTGTCCATTTGAAGTGACCCTTTACTCTCCCATTCTCCACGCCTGTTGCTTCGTACACATATATATCCTGCAAATACACCCGATCAGGGAGAACCTGTTTAATGTTGCAAGCTCGTTTTATCCATTCTTCATGCGATTGACCCGTCCCCACTACCTCCGTTATCGCTACCACCTTGCGACTGCCATCTTCTTCAAAACGTTTTACTTGAACAATCAGGTCCAGTGCCGAACCGATCATTAAATTGCGCTCTTCCGCACTATACCCTTCATCTGCTTTTCCAAATAAAATGGGCAAAGTTGAATCTACCAAAGCACGCGGTGAGTTTGCATGTGCTGTGCTCCAGCTGCCAGGATGGTCCGTATTCATCGCCCAAAGCATATCTACGATTTCTCCCCCTCGTGTCTCACCGACCATAATGACATCCGGCCTTTTGCGCAAGGACAAGCGAACACAATCCTTGATCGAAAACCCACCCTTCCCCTCGTAATTTGCAGGTTTCGCTAAAAATCTGCGTACAAAAGGATGCTGAAGCTTCATCTCCAAAACATCCTCGATCGTAATAATACTCAAATGATCAGGTACATATTGGGAGATGAGATTGAGCATGTGTGTCTTGCCTGAGCCTGTTCCTCCACTGACAATGCCAGATGCACGAGATAAACCGACGGCTCTGTTTAAAAAGAGAAGCATCGGCTCGCAAATGGAACCGTACCGCAAATAATCGGACTCACTGAGTAGCTCGCGGTGTTTTCTGATCGTGAGCATATGTCCATCGGGAGAAATCGAGCGATGCGTAGCAGCAACCCGGGAACCGTCCGGAAGCTGTGTATGCAACTCTGCTTTTGTTTCATTAAACTCACGTCCCATTGTCGCTGCAATTTGTTCCAATAGGCGCAGCAGCTCTTCCTCATCACGAAAAACAGCAATGTCCGGAGATTCAAGACGACCCGTACTTTTTCTTTCAATGACGAGATAGTTATAGCGATGAAAAAGAATCTCCGTGATGTCGTTATCCTCTAATAAAGCGTCTAATGGGCCCCAACCCGTCAAAGAATGCAGCAGTCGTTTTACTTCTGCATCCATTTGCATGGTCGTCAGGGTGGTTTGCGACTCCAGCAGCATTCGAATATCTGTCGTCAGCTCATCTAAAAAGAGTGAAGAATGCTTTTCCTCCCATAATCGTTTTCCGTATTTCTCAACAATCTGGGTACGAATCGACGTTTCTTGATCTGCCCCGACCCATTTTTCATTCGTCCGCGCGTGATCGGGGGCTTGCATTTTTTCGTGAAGCGTCGAAGGAACTCCCGCCATTCCCCTGCCCGCTGATCGTAATTCTTGCGCAGGGCGAACTTGATTAGTAATGCCTAGTAACTGTTTTTTATCGAACATGACACCCTCCCTTATCCCCACAACCACTTGAAGAGAGATGTTTTCTCTTTTGGTTTCTCTTTTTCAGCAGCCTTCATTTGCTCTCCATCTACGGGGAACAGTGCTTTTCCTAATGTCTCAATGGCTTCCTTGGCCGGAATTCTCCCTGACTGGAGCATGACTGGCGTTCCGGTATTAATCGATTTTTTCACTTCCACATCGTCAGGTATTGAGAAGATTTTTTTGCTAGGGTGAAGCTGGAAATAGGCACGAATTTCATCTAAGGTAAACATTTCTTTCCTCTGCAAACGATTCATGCAAATTTGAATGCGCTCTTCAGGGTACTCTGCTTCTCTCAACAGTTTTAGCAATCGTTGAATATTTTCAATGGAGTCTACTACCGGATTTCCCACCATCACAACATGTTCTGCAAAAAACAGAGCTTGAATCGTTGCATCTGTTGTATCCGGAGCCGTATCGATAAGAACGACGTCGTAGTTGCTTTGTTTTAACGTTTCGAGAATCAAATATAAATGATAGTCACGGATTTCAAAGCTTTGCCGAATATCACGGGGGGAGGTAATTACATGCAATCCCGTATCGGAATGAACAACCACATATTTCTCGATTTGTTGAGGAGATAACGGCAAGGCTTGTGCATATTCCTGCCATTCCTCACTACTAATGGAATACGGGTCTTTTCCTTGACCCTGAATATACGAATGCAACTGAGCATCAAGATCCTTTACCCACGTAAAAAGATTCGGGGTACGGGGGAGATTCAAAGTAGTCGCAAATGTACCGAGATCAAGATTGAAGTCAACAGCGATTACCCGCAATGGGACCCCCTCGTTTTTTTGCATAGAAAAGAAAATCGCTAGCTCACGAGAAATAAATGTTTTTCCTACGCCACCTTTGGGACCGTAAACAGTTATAAGCTGTTTGGGACGAGTCATTTCAGGAACTAAACTACCTGTAATTGGCTCGGAGAATGAAGGAGGCTGGCTCGGATAGCTCTTGGTCTGTTCCTGGATTACATACTGGTGTTGTTGTGGCGCAGATTCTGCTACCATTCCTGAAGGTTGTATCATCATAGCTAACGCTTCGATCTGCCCTGGTTCAATTGGCTTGGCAATAACCCATAAGCCTAAGTTCCGGAAAAAAGGCTCCCACATCAATTCATTGCTTGAGCAAGCAGCAATAAACGAAAGATGAGGAAAGGCTAGCCGAAATTGCTGACACAACACACCTCTTTCCGTTCCCTTTATACCACCCAGCAACACCAAATGGGGTTGGTTTGCCTGTAATTTTGCCCATGCCTCTTCCACTCCGAGTGCTTCCCCGCACACTTCGATCCATCTGCTGTTTACAAGTTGCGCCGTTAACAAACGAACTGATTCTTGATCATCATCTACTATGAGCAAACGCCTTTTCACTCATGCTCCTCCTTTTTAATACCCCAGCGTGTTTTCGTCTTCATTAGCTCTGAAGCGAATCTTGCGTCTCCTATTCCTGGATTCCCCCCATCCTTCACTGCAGCCAAGCCCAATCTGATTTTTCCATAATGAAGTGCGTGTGTTAGCAGAACAGCCTCATCACGTGTCAGGGAGAGAGTCACTGCTACCAGATTGGGACGATCTCCTTCCATTTCGCGTTGAATGCCAATGATGGGCATGTTTTGCAACAGAAGTCCAGAATGTGCTCCTGACTCATCTTCAAAGGAAGCATAGACATGCACTCTTTCTCCGCTTGATACATGCGGTGAAACTCCTGCAACATTGTCCACGGGAATGCTCATACCTGTCATTTTTTCTGTGATCACTCCGCTGTCTTGCGGATTACTGGTTTGCTCCAAATCACTTTGCAATAATGGTCGACCTCCTTTCACTTGACGGGTGAATGCTAAACCGACAAGGCTCTGTCCTTCTTCCCATGGAATCAAGCCTGGAATTGGGGCAATGGGTTGTTGAAAGATCCCTCCCAGTCTCAGTGTTAATGGCTCCATATCTCTTGCTTCAAGTAATTGACCACTTTCTTTCTCCACTGTTGAACGCAATTGTATATAGGTCACTTGATGCGGCTTCAAAATGATGTAGGTCGCTACACCTATACATGTAGCGAAAAGCAATATAGCCAACAGTCGTAACGGATGTATTGACATTCTCCCCCTCCTTCCATTGTTTGTAGCGTAAGGGAGAATAGAGGGACAAAAAAAGAAAACAAAAAACCGTGCAGATCGAATGCACGGTTACACCTATGACACAACAAAAAAAGCTGCATTCTCCATTACTTTTACAAGTAATCGGGAATACAGCTTTT
>NZ_JAGQDN010000036.1:0-40430 GCF_021270385.1 Brevibacillus sp. AF8
GCATTTTCACTAGCACTTCAAAAGCGCTAGATTCACAATATACCATGTATCATTAATAAAATCAACAGGTAATAATTGGAGTGTTTCATTTTGTTCCGCTCTTTTCGAAAGGCGGATTACTAATATAACATGATCTCTTCACTTCATCAAATGAAATAACTGGAAAAAAGGTTGAGTCCTATTTTCCCCACGTAAATACATCTATGTAATGAGTGGTGTCAGCTTCGCTAATACCACCCGTTTTCATTAGACCCTAGCCCCTGATAGTCGTAATCATATTCTCCCTTGTTTCATCAAGGAGCTGTTTTTAGCTTTAGCATGATTTGTTCTTTATGCTGTCCTCGTTCGTCTGTCCATTTTAGATTCATTTTCAAATCTGAGAAGTAGTATTCGAGCTGTTCTTTCGGCGTATCTTTTCCAGGAAAATCGGGTGAGGGGGAATTCGGGTACTCCTGAAAAAGCAGGAGCTGCCGCTTTTTATTGATCTCCTCTAAATCAATTGGATTAAGGTTGCTAGCCCTACTCCCGTTGACTAAATCGGCTTCGGCATACACTTTCGTTACTTGGTTCTCCATTTTCTTTTTCAAATAAAATGGGTAGGCAACCACGATCCCCATCACCCTTGCTCATCCGCCCAATCCAAAAATCCGGACAACAGACTCTCTTCTTCCGCTTCATTTCCGCGTAGCTTTGCTTCTAACCGATCTATCCGCTTGTGATATGCCTCTGCGTCGGCCTTGGACCTGTTGCGCAACAGACTCGCCCGCTTTTTCCACTGCTCGTACGCTTGCTTCGTATAATCCAAAGCCTTCTCCCAATTCTTCAACTGGTGTTCATACAGCTTGGCAGCCTCAATATACACCTCTTCCGGGACATATCCGGTGGACTGAATGCACGACTCCCAAACGGTTAGGGCTTGGAGCCAATCCTTTTGCTTTTTATACAAATGACCGATGGCAAGCTTGGCCCGGTTACTCCATGCATGCTCACTATCTGCGACAAGGCGATAGCCTGCCATAGCGGCTTCCTGATCCCCAAGCACATCGTACCATCTGGCAATTTCGTAGCTTTCCTCGAGAGATACCGTTACACTCCCTTGCCCTACCAGTAGCCGCGTCATGTGAATGTACATCGTAATCAGAGACAGGACGTCCGTCTCGTTATGCCGCAGCACGCCTTCGATGACATCAGGATCTTGGGCATGCAAAAAGTCGAAATACCGCACCGGCGCCAAATAACCGGGTAAATCATCCTCGCGAAACACATCCAGCTTTTCCTGCTCGATGATTCCCAATCGGCACGATTCCAGCTCCGCTTTCCACAATCTCCTCGCCCCGTGCAAAAGGTCAAAATGACCAAAGGTAGGCAAAGCGGGCACTTGATCGCGCACCAGCGTATGCCTCGTCCGCACCTGTGGCCAGTCAAAGGACTTTCCATTAAAGGTCACCAGATGCGAGGACTTCTGTGCTTGCTCCAAAAACGATTGGTACAAGGTCACCTCTGCATGCGGGCCCGGGAGAAAATGCTGGCGCACCACGACATGCTCCCCCTCGAAACGACTGTACCCCAAAAGAAAAATCGCATTGCCTGCCCCACCTGACAGCCCTGTCGTCTCCGTATCAAAAAACAGCAAGTCTTCTGGCTTTCTGCCCGCAGCGGACAGTGGATGCTCTCGACCAGCCGCTTCCCACATACGGATCGCCTCATGCAGCTCAGAAAAGGCGTAAGTCCCATGCCGCTGATTGATCGGATAGCGAACCTCGCGAATCATGACGTACTCGTCATCCCAGATGTAGGGCGATGCCTGCATTTCCTTCCACTTATCGGCAAATGGTATCTGTAGCTCGGCGTTGCTATCCGCTGGTACAGCTGCCCTCGTCTCTTCCATCGACTCTTCCTTGCGAATGGGCGTTTCCGATTCGACTGCTGGCGCTACCGCTTTGTCCGTTTCCAGCGAGAGATGTCCCTTCATCCGTTGCAGCTTGGATTTAAGAGACATAAGTGCTTCCCCCTTGCGCGATTCGCAGCAAGGTCATGGCTAGCCCTTTGCTACCGTCATCTGTCGCTCCCACACAAGATGGACAGCCTGACTCACACGGGCAAGAGACAATCATCCGCTCTGCCTGCGTCAAAATCGTCTCCATTTCCTTATACACTTGCTCGCTCAAGCCGATGCCTCCCGGATAACGGTCGTACAGAAAAATCGTCGGCTCCTGCGAATGAACGGCCTTTCGTTGCGGTATCACATGCAGGTCCATCGGGTCGCACATGACAAACAACGGAGCTACGTGCTGCAAGACATGCGCCAAACCGACCAAGCCACGCTCCACATCCTCTGTCCCGATCTCGCCGAGCAACGCTTCCGAAAAGCCGATCCACGCCGCATTTGTATGCAGCTCCTCTTCCGGCAAATGAACCGGCCCCGAGCCGATGTTTTCGTGCGTTTCGAACTTGATTTTCTTAAAGATCGTCGCCATTGCATTCACTGCCACTTCGCCATAAGCCAACGTGCTCTGTGCATGACGACGGGACTGATCCTGCTCCAATACCTTCAGCGAGACAGCCAGGTTGGCATCCGTGTAATAATCGACCTGTACTTCCCGGACATACGCCTTCTTTTCCTCGTAGTCCAGCTTTTCCACCTGGAATTGCGTCCCCTGATGCAGGTAAATGGCTTCGTCATGCAAAAGTGTCATGGAGCTAAAACGGTCCATTTCCCCGATAACACGCTCATTCCCCCGTTCACTGATGTCGATAATCACAACATTTTCCTGCGAAGCTGACCGCAGACTGATGTTGTGGGCCGGGAATGAATCGTTCATCCAGAACCACTTGCCCCGCGAGTAATGAAGCACCTGCTCCTCGGTCAAGAACTCCAGAATTTCCACGATTTCCGCACGCCCGAATGTATCTCCCTCCCGAAACGGCAGCTCGTACGCCGCACATTTGAGATGATCCACCAAAATAATCAGGTTATCGGGATTGATCCGCGCTGTCTCAGGACTGCGGTCGAAAAAGTACTCCGGATTGGCGATCACATACTGATCCAATGGTGTGGAGCTACCGACCATAACGACGACGGATTCCCCCTGCCGTCTTCCCGCCCGTCCTGCCTGCTGCCATGTGCTTGCGACCGAGCCTGGATAGCCAGTAATGACACACGCTTGAAGCTGCCCGATATCTACCCCGAGCTCCAGCGCATTGGTGCTGACCACGCCCATAATGTCGCCATTGCGCAAGCCGCGCTCGATCTCTCTGCGCTGGCTCGGCAAATAGCCGCCGCGATACCCTTGGATCGTTTTTGGTCCAAGCTTGCGGCGAATCAGCTCCTGCAAATACGTGAGCAATATCTCTACTCGTACGCGGCTTCTCGCAAACAGAATCGTCTGAATGCCATTGGTAAGAAACTGCTCGGTAATGTCCCGCGCCTCCAATGTAGCACTCCGTCTAATATTGAGCTGCTTGTTGACCACAGGCGGATTGTAGAAAAGGAAATGCTTGATGCCCGACGGAGCACCATTGTTATTGACCAGCTCTACCTCTTCTTCTGTCAGGGCTTCCGCCAATTGTTTCGGGTTGGCGATGGTCGCCGATGTGCAAATAAATTGCGGGTGGCTCCCATAAAAAGCGCAAATACGCTTCAGCCTCCGAATGACATTGGCGACATGACTGCCAAAAACGCCGCGATATGTATGCAGCTCGTCAATTACGATGTATTTGAGATGCTCGAAAAAGGACACCCACTTGGTGTGATGGGGCAAAATGGCGGAGTGCAGCATGTCTGGGTTGGTGATGACGATATTTCCTGCCTTGCGCACCATCTGCCGGATATTTGCAGGTGTATCACCATCATACGTTTCCGATTTGATGGAGAGGCCCATTTCCGTAATCAACTCGTGCAGTTCGGACTTCTGATCCTGCGCCAAGGCCTTGGTTGGGAACAAGTAAAGTGCCCGCGCTTGCGAGTCTTCCGATAACGTCTGGAGGATCGGCAAATGATAGCACATGCTTTTGCCAGAAGCCGTGGGCGTAACCGCTACGATGTGTTTACCTTCGCGCACATGGCGAAAAGACGTTTCTTGATGCGTGTATAAGGAGGGAATGCCTCTATTTATTAGGGCATCTCGAATTCGTCCATCCAGCTCACTTGGAAATGGAACGGACTTTGCTTCACGAGCAGGAATGACCCTCCAATGCGCAATGTTATCGCGAAATCGTTCATCTGTTTTTATGTGATCCAATATGGCTGCGATATTTTTTTTCACATTCATTTTCGTCACCTTCTTGCTACCATTTTACGAATGGACGTTCGGTATGTAAACATGGAATAAAGATCCACACGTTGAACTCAAGTTGTGGACGACAAAAAAATAACAGTGCAAAATGATAAAATAATTGAACTTCTTGAGGAATTGAAAAAGCATTAAAAGCTATTTCTAAAAACGCTATGTATTGCACCTTTTTATCGACAAAATCCCAAAGCATGGCACCAGTGAACGAAGAATACTGAGTTCCCCATATGTGTTCTCGCAATCAAATATTGATAGAGTTAGAGTTAAATCTTGTTCGTTCCCATGTGCGTGCCGACGAAAAAAAGCAATCAGATCAACCTTCCCACGATCCGATTGCTTTTCTTTATAAGAGTATGGGTATGTGTTTCTTAATAGTCCGTTAATGAAACAAGGATGCCAGATGATGCTCCAGCACTTTCGTAATCCGTTCCCCATCGACACGCTGCGGTTCGAGATAGGCATGCAGGGCCAGACCGTCGATGACGGCATAGAGCTTTTCTGCTTCCAGCTCTTTGTCCAGCTCTTTGCGTAATAAATTCAGTTGGTCGGCAGAATCCAACAGCTTGTGGACGCCGGCATAGATTCCGTCATGCTGTGCGTCAAAGCCTTCTTTCTTGTGTCGGAAGTACACGGTAAAAGCAAACCAAACTTCCATTTCGACCATCTTTTCTTGATTCGTAGGGAGAAGCTCCAAAAAGATTTTGGTGATTTTCTCTTTTGGCGCCAACTCTTCATTCGCGTGAATTTCTGCAATTCGAGCTATTGCCCTCTCTTTTACGAGCTGCATGGCATACATTAGCAGTTCATCCTGTGTTGCGAAGTAATGTCGCAGAGCACCTAATGAAAGTCCTGCTTCTTTTGCAATGCCCCTTACCGTCGCTCCCTCCATTCCTTGCTCAACAATGACACGCCACGTTGCTTCTGCTATTTGTTGTCTTCTTTTCTCATGATCGATTATTTTCGGCATAGTTGTATTTTAACAAGATTGGCAAGGGACAAGCAACCTTTAACAATACAGTTGTATTATTTAACTGCCGATGTTAAAATCCTTTTTGTTAGCACGATCGTATTAAAAAAAACTCCTCATGCAGGAGAAGAAACTTCCGAAAAGGGGACCTATAATAGTGAATTTTGTTGCATGGATGATTGTCGCGTGCGAAATCGCCTTTTGGGTGGTCATTGTACTTGGCCTTTTCACAAGGTACGTACTCAAACAAAAAAAGGCCGGGCTTTTACTTCTCGCCCTGACGCCTGTTGTTGATGTGGTTTTGCTCGTTGTCACGAGCGTGGATTTGTATCGTGGAGCTACCGCAACGATTCCTCATGCGCTGGCTGCCGTCTATATTGGGGTATCACTTGCGTTTGGGAAAAGCATGATTCAATGGGCGGATGAAAAATTTCAGCAATACGTCACCAAGGAAGGCACACCTAAACCCAAACTATACGGCATGGAGTACGCCAAGCATTACGCAAAAAGCTGGTTTAGACATCTCTTCGCCTATGTCATTGGGGCGGCCCTCTTAGCCGGGACCATCTACTTTATCAATGATGCAGAACGAACTGCTTCTTTATGGTATATTCTTCGGCTATGGACCGTTGTACTGGGGGTTGATCTGTTGTTTACAGCCAGCTATTTTCTCTTCCCAAAGAAAGATAAGCGAGGCACCGTTTCCAAAAAGGATTGGTGAGAGGCTATTCTACTAGCTTTCGTCTTCGTTGTCATCCTCACCAAATGCAAGCTCAATACAAATAAATTGAATCACCAGCTGGCATATTTGCTCGTTTTCATCTAACCCAAAATAGACAGGATAGGCTCCATCTCCAAATCCGGTCTGAATCATCGGAATCGATAAATCCGTGCCTGGTATCGTCCAGTTTATATAATCTCCAGTGCTTCTTTGGTATTTTGGACGGTCTTTGTAACTTTGTGCAAAAACTTCCGCGAAATAATCATCGTAAATATTGCCGTCTGGATTCTCTTTTTTCCAGCTATCATAAAAATCCAGATAAACATCCCTCGTTTTGACATCTACCACAGTAGCAAGGCCTGCATCCACATTAAAGCCAAAATATTCGCCTTCCCCAAGATTTTCGAGATCCTCGTCTCCTATGAGGGCTTCCGTAAATCTTTGGGGAGTTTTATCTGTGAACTCTACCTTCGCAGCTGCATAACGGTAATGGTCTTCTTCGACTGTTACCACACAAACGGTTAATGGGAAGGTTCCTGTAGGGACTTTTCGAAAATATGGGGCACACACTCTCTCCAGATACACAAGCGGATCACGAACCATGATGTCTCCAGTGGGAATCGTGATTTCTCCCAAAGAAAGCAGGTTGATTGGCTTCCCACTGATGTTCGTTGATGTGAAATAGGTGTGTAAATCACCAAGGGGCGCTAACATCTGTTCTTTTTGTTCATATCGTGCTAACCATTGATCGTCTGGAATTTTCGTCATCCTTATACCCATCCTACTATTGTCAATTTGTCAATCACTCCTAAAATTATACAAAATCACCCATAGAAACGATAGTACGGCTTGGATGTTTGCATAACGGGCAAGCCGATGCATAGTCATGGTTAGTGGATGAAGTCCGACCAAATCTATGCATGTCCAAGGATGAAGGAGGTTGCCCCAAATGAATCCACCAGACAAAGGGAATCAGATTCCTCAGCCGATGAGAAGTGACGGGACCGGATGGGTCGATCTCGGCCCACGGAACGTCATGCGTGATCGGCAAAATCCGAATATGCTCGTTCCTCCCGTCACAGATGCGGGCTTGCTGCCCAATCTGAAATTTTCCTTTTCAGATGCCTTCATGACGTTAAATCATGGCGGTTGGTCCCGGGAAGTCACCATTCGCGAGCTGCCAATCGCCACTACACTTGCGGGTGTAAACATGAGCCTGACGCCAGGCGGGGTTCGCGAGCTGCATTGGCATCAGCAGGCGGAATGGGCTTACATGCTGCTTGGTCGTGCACGAATTACGTCCGTTGACCAACGCGGACGAAATTTTATCGCAGATATCGGCAAAGGCGATCTGTGGTATTTCCCACCTGGCATCCCCCACTCGATTCAGGGACTAGAGGAAGGCTGCGAATTTTTGCTCGTTTTCGACGATGGACATTTTTCCGATCTGAATACACTATCGATCTCCGATTGGTTTGCTCATACGCCAACAGATGTGCTTTCCGCAAATTTTGGTGTGCCTGAATCAGCCTTTGCCGACATTCCTTGCGAGCAAGTGTACATTTATCAGGACGAGATTCCCAGTCCCGTAGAAGAAGATGAGGTAGAATCCCCGTACGGAACCGTCCCCCTTCCCTTTACCCATCGCTTACTTGCGCAACGACCACTGATTACACCTGGCGGCAGTGTGCGCATCGTCGATTCCCGCAACTTCCCGATCTCCAAAACAATCGCGGCAGCACTCGTAGAACTACGTCCCGGTGCCATGAGAGAGTTGCATTGGCATCCCAATAACGACGAGTGGCAATATTATATTTCTGGCCAAGCGCGGATGACCGTTTTCACCGGAAATGGAAACGCCCGAACCTTTGACTACCAAGCAGGTGATGTCGGTTACGTTCCTTTTGCGACGGGGCATTATATTCAAAATACCGGGACGGAAACGGTGTGGTTTTTGGAAATGTTCAAGAGCGACCGCTTTGTCGATGTGTCGCTGAATCAATGGATGGCACTTACCCCGCATGAACTCGTCGCTTCCAACCTGTGTGTAGGTCCTGAACTATTAGATGCTTTACGCAAGGATAAATGGCCCGTTGTCAAATATCCTGGATATGGCTATGTCCCGTGAATGCCAGAAAAGACCAGCCCGAATGGACTGGTCTGTTTTTTACTTCTCTTTTTTAGGAGCCTTGTAGCTCTTCGGTTGCTTCAGACCACGCTGCTCCATGACCTCACGCAGACGGTCCGGGTAATCCGTAATGATCCCGTCTACGCCATCGTCGATCAGCTTGTTCATCGTAGGTGTGTCGTTGACCGTCCACGGAATCACCTTCATCCCAACCTTGTGTGCGTCCTCTACCATTTTCTTCGTGACATAGGGCACATAATTCTCGTCGGTGACTTTTCCATTTTGTGGAGAGCCATGCACCGGAGAGATAGCGTCTGCACCAAATGAGTGTGCTGCCGCCACGAGGTCTCCTTCAAAGTCGTCAATGTCAATTCCGCCCAACCATGGTGAAGCTCCTGGTTGACCTGGCTGCAAGAATTGCGCACCGTTCGTTAGGGCCACAATCGGCAATTGCGGCTCAACCTCTTTCATGCGCATGAGCGCCCCCCAGTCAAAGCTTTGGATCGATACCCGATCAAGCATTCCGGCATCGCGCACTTCACGAGCGACGATCTGCACGAAATCTTCACGCGGAGCGGTTTGCTCCGGTGCTCCCGCCTCTACCTTCGTTTCGATATTCATCCATACATGGTTAGCCTTGTAGTCCTTGACGAGGTCAAATACTTCGCTCAACAGCGGCATCTTAGCACCTGGGCTTGGACGCTGCCCTGGGTATTGCGGCAATGTCTGTGTACCACAGTCCAGCGTGCGAACTTGGTCGAGAGTCAGGTCCTTTATGTACTTGCCAACGTACGGATACTCAGGATCTCCAGCGAAAAGTGGGCCAGTATCTCGACACTTGGCACCGGAAATCTTGCGGTCATGCGTAATAACCGCCTGCTTGTCTTCTGTGATTTGCACGTCGAGCTCGAGTGTGCTCACTCCTAATTCAAGGGCGTGGGAGAACGACGCCAATGTGGACTCTACCGTGAGCCCGATTCCGCCGCGGTGAGCTTGAAGATCGAACTCTTTTGGAGAGTTTTTTGACCAGTGCGGATTGCCAGCGGCAGAAGCAATTGGTGCTACACACACCATAAGGGCAGCAGTTGCTATCATTACCTTGTTTCTCATCATTTGCTTCACTCCTTAAAGTATGGCTTACCGTATTCACTATAAATGAATGATGTAAATTTCTATTCCCATCTCTATTAAGTAATCATGAAAGTTTTATTTGCCCAAATAATGGAACAGCGGCGAGCTAAGACCTGAACATAAAATCTTAGACTCGCCGCTGCTTTATTCAGCTATCGTATCCCTTCACTTCATCATCCATGAATGGACGCTTGACTGGAAGTCGCATTGGCATCCTTCAGGTTGCGGTTTTTAACTCCTAGTGACAAGACGAAACAGATAAGCAAAATCAAACACGCTAGCGCATACGGATAGTTGATATCTATATCGAATAAAAATCCTGCTACGATAGGTCCTGCAATATTGCCAAGACTCGTGAAGGCTGAGTTAAGACCTGCAACATATCCTTGTTGATCCTTTGCGAGCATCGACATTTGGGTACTGATGGCCGGACGCAAAATATCGATCGCCAAAAATACGATAAAGGTAACGGCAAAAATCATCCAAAATCCGTGAACAAATAGCGTCAACACAATAAACAAACCAGCAAAGAGCAGACAGACTGAGATGACCCTTTTCTCGCCAAAGCGATTCATGATCCAGCTAAAGGCAGTAAGCTGGACCACTGCGCCTGCTATTGACCCGAATGTAATGATAAACGCGATATCTTTTGGCTCAAATCCAAACTTATGGTCGACAAACAATGAAAAGACCGTTTCAAAATTAGCCAGTCCGAAAGACATGACAAACACAATGATCAAACTGAAAAAATAAGGCTCCCGATACGAGTGCATTAACTGGGAAAGGAGACTGCTTCGTTGTTTTTCGCTAGAATGCGAGTCAGCCAATGCTTCTTCCGTCGGTTTCGATTCCTTTAGGATCAACAACGTGATGCATGCAGCAATCAGTCCCGCAATTCCTGCGGTATAAAAAGGTGCGCGAATACCAAATTCAGCAATGTATCCTCCAATGCCTGGACCGATAATAAAACCAGTTGTAATGGCTGCCGTAATATACCCCATCCCGGCCGCTCGTTCTTCATTCGTTGTAATATCTGCCGAGTAAGCCATTACGGCTGGCATAATCAGTGCGGCACTGATGCCGCCTAACAACCTAGAAACAAACAGCAGGACTGGAGAATTCGCTATACCGAACAGCCCTTCTGAGATAGCAAATACGATCAAGCCAATCACAATGATCTTTTTTCTTCCGAATGAATCAGCCCATCGCCCGGCAATAGGGGAAAAAAGAAGCTGCGTCAGCGAAAAGGCTGCCACTAACAGACCAATGGTTCCCCCGGTAATTCCCAAACTCTCCATGTACTTCGGCATAATCGGTATAACAAGCCCGATCCCCGTAAAGACAAGGAAAATATTGAACATCAGAATCAATAGGGCTCCCTGATTTTTTAATAATAAAGCCACTTCCTATTCCTCCAATCCGTTACCAAAACACTGAATATCCATTCTAAATCATTACGTAAAAAAAGCTAGCGGGATGGTTTGACAATGCCAAATAAAAACACATCCATCGCTAAGCGAAAGGTTGCCAGCGCTTCCTCGCGTTCCATTCGTCGCGAGTGTTGATTTAAACCAAACATCAGGCTGTCCAGGATCATTGCGACTCCGGTTACATTCGTCATTTCAAATTCGCCGTTATCGATCCCCTTCTGGAGCAACTGTTGATTAAAGTCAATATAGCCTTTGATCATTTTGTTGATACGCTCCTCCACATCGGAAGGCTTCTCCGACATGTCGAAAAATTCATCAGCAGCCTTGGTCAGAGGATGGTTCATGAAATCGGTCGCAAAATGTTCAGCCATTCCATACAATTTATCGATCGAGGTCGTGTAGAGATGTTCCTTGGCTAGCCATTCCTCTTCCCATTCGCTATTCCAAGCTTCAATCAGATGCAAGAACAGCCCTTCCTTGCTCTTGAAATGATAATAAATGTTACCGCCGCTGTATCCAGTAGCTTTCACGATATCATCTATTGATGTGGCCTTGTAGCCTTTTTGCATAAATAAAATTCTGGCCGCATCCGCTATTTTTTTCTTGGTCTGCTCCGTTTGCTGCTTCTTTTTATTCAATGCTCCCACCAACTTCCCATCCTACAATACTGAACTTTCATTCAGTATTATAAGCGTTACATACATAGTTGGCAAACTTTCTTTGGTTTGAGTCAACATAGTGGAGGAGAAGAAAAAGTACAGGTCTCTACGACTCTGACACGCCAGCAGGGGGGATTCACTGGCCGTCTCCACTTCAAAAAGGGGACCGTCGAGCCAAAGCCACCCTACGGGCGGAAGTTTCTCAAGGATGAAGTGTTCGACAAGCGGGTCCCCTTTTTGAAGTTCCGACTGGGCAGGCGTTGTCAAGGTCTACGAGCCCCGTGCTTTTTCTTCACACCGGCTTTATTGGTTCGTTTGAGACCTTTTAAAACTTAGGATGATAATGACAGCAATAGACCGTATAAAGCCCCCGTAACCACAACCAGCCATGGCGGCAGCTTCCAGTGCTCCAGCATGATAAACAAAATAGCCGCTGCGATAAAATCCAATGGAGCAAGGATCGTACTCGTCCAAATCGGATCGTACAGGGCTGCGAGTAAAATACCGACGACTGCTGCATTCACACCTACCAGCATTCCTTTGATTTTGGAATTTCTCCTCAAGGAATCCCAGAACGGCAATGCGCCGATGACGAGTAAAAAGGCCGGTAGAAAAATGGCAATCGTAGCTACTGCTGCACCGATTCCTCCTGCAATCATCGCTCCCAAATAAGCGGCAAACGTAAACAATGGCCCCGGTACTGCTTGTGTTGCGCCGTAGCCCGTCAGAAAAGCTTCTTGCGTTACCCAGCCTGTCGGGATCACTTCCCTCTCAAGCAAAGGCAATACAACATGACCTCCGCCAAAAACAAGAGAACCTGCACGGTAAAAGCTCTCAAACAGTGCTAGTAAGGAGAAGCCTGTGCTCTCTCGGAGGATGGGCAGCACAAGCAAAAGACCGAAGAAAGTGATCCAGCACATAATGGCTAGTGCTCGACTGATTGGCACACGAAATTCAGGGAAATCCGAAACTTTTTGCTGCCGGAAGAACAGCAATCCTGTAATCCCCGCTAGAATCATAATTGTGATCTGACTCCATGCAGAATGCCACAATAACGTGATGGCAGCCGCGAGAATCGCAATCGTCACCCGTGCTCGATCCGGGGCCAGCTTTTGTCCCATTCCCCATACAGCATGAGCAACAATCGCGACAGCTACTAATTTTAGACCGTGAATCCAAGAAGCACTTCCACTGTCCAGTCCTTGTAAAGTGAACGCAAATATCAGGAGCGCCAATACCGAAGGCAGAGTGAAGCCGATCCATGCAGCAACCCCTCCCAACAATCCGGCTCGCATGATTCCAATACCGATCCCTACCTGACTGCTTGCGGGACCGGGGAGGAACTGACAAAGCGCAACCAAATCTGCGTAGCTTTGCTCATCCAGCCATTTTCTACGTCGAATGTATTCGTTGTGAAAATAACCGAGATGCGCGATGGGACCGCCGAATGAAGTAACACCCAGCTTGGCAGAAACGAGCAAAACTTCAAACACAGACTCCCATCTACTTTTTTGGTGTCCTGTTTCTTCTCGGAGATTATTCTTCACTAAGCTGTACACCTCTCCGCTTCATCATATAAGCTATTTTATCGCTTTTCCTACCCTTTCATTGTAAAAAGATCATGAAGAGGGCTCCGCATCGATACGGAGCCTAAACACGGCTATTCCATTCGAAATACTGGTCCTCGCGCTACGAATGGCAGATTACTCCCCTTCGGCAGCATGATGGCATGACTACGAGTTACTTTGATCCGATCACATTCCCCATCGGTAATGATCAAAATCGGCCCGTCCTTTGGAAAATCGGTTGCTTTCTCCAGCATGTCAATGCCCGGCTGCAGGATCGTTCCCCCGCGTCCTTTTACTTTGACGCGACCTGCAATGTCCTCGGGAGAAAGGTAGCCCGCATCATACGCCTGCGCATCACAAAAGACCACGCGCGCATACGGAACATCTCGGGCTTCACTGTAGCTCGCAATCGCCCCCAATGCTTTGCCGAGCAGCTTGGTATCCATCGAGCCGGATGTATCAATCACGACGCCAAATGTACGTGCCAGCCGATCCGTTTCCCGAAAGCTCCAGGCAGGACGGGCAATATCGGGTGTTGAGGACTGTCTGCGGCTTGCCCTTGCATACGTGCGACTCTTTTCCAATGGGGGAAAATGCTCGTCGAACCAACGGGCAAGCTGAACATCCCATGGGATCGGCGGTTGCCCCAAGGCGCGAATCTCTTCTACCAAACCCGCAGGCAAAAGCCCTCGTCCCCTCTCCTGGTGATAGATCAAACCTTGCGACATCGCATTGCGATAAAAGTCATCCAGCGTCGTTCCCGGACCCTTTTCCCAAAAACGCGGATCATCGCCATCCAGAATATCGCCCATGCCGACTCCACGTAAGGTGTACAGCTTGCGATACGTACGCATGTCCGTCACGATTCGATCATAAATCGCCTCCGCCGACAGTCCCTTCAGGTCTGGGTCGTAAAGTCCGCCAATTTGCGGAAAACGTCCGATACCGATCTCCATCAGCCATTGATTAATCACGTAATCACAGCTGACATTCCAGTAATACGGGTCTCGGCCTTGGCAACGCTCATGGTGGCGAAGCCCTGCGTGCAACAGCTCGTGTGCCATTACGAATTTGCATTCCTCTTCATCCAAGCCCGCCGCAGGATTGATGAAGATTTCGTTGGCTGTTACATCAATGGCTGCCACCGAGATTTGCAGCCGCTGACAGAGCTGTGAATCCTCGATAATCGTGAAATGACTCGCTAAGGAAGCCAGTAATGGAAAATGATTAATGAACCAGCGCTTGGCCTTTTGTGCTTCGGACAGCTGGTTCTCTTCATTCCCGAGAGCATCGGAATAACCGCCCGCTACGCTGACAGCACTTTGCACCGCTTGTGCCAGCCCGATCCCCAAGAGACGCTCCCACTTCACATCCCGATTGTAGGTGTACCTGACGTATTTATCCGAGAAAAGCATATCTGCCTGTTTTTCCCCGCCCGTTCCAAACAGCTTCAAATGCTCCGGCACCCCATGCTTCACGAACCAGTCATACAGCTCTTCTTCGCTCTTTCCCGATTTATCTAGCTCAAAGGCCATTTCAGCAGGAGGCTTCCCCAGCTTCATATCTCTCAAGAAGCGCGTAATATAACAATCGCATGCGATGTTCCACAATATCGGCTGCTCTTTTTCCACAAAATGACCGAAGCCCAAATGCAAGAGCGCGTGTGCGAGAACATAAATCCATTCCCCGACTTCCCCTCTGCGCTTCGGATGCGCGTACAAGCTGCCTTCCCGGGTCACGACTACCCAACCGTTATCCGGACAAATACTTCGCTCGGAACGGATAAAGTGCGCTCGCGATGACAGTGGACCAAACATCGGGTGATGACTCAAAAAATGGAGGGCCTGCTCGTAGTTTTGCGTCGACGGGTCGGTTTGAACTCCTCTGGCCATTGCTATTTGCCCTTCCTGTCCATGGCCAATCGCGGTAAATCACGAATGACCTCCACAACAAACCAGTCTGGCAATCCGTCGCCATCCTCGTGCCGCGCCACTACCATCTGCGCCATTTCCAGTGAGATAGAAGCCAGCTCCTTCAAGAGAGCCTTCGCTCGGTGGGCAAACCGTTTATGCTGCTCCCCCACGGAGGCTTTATCCGCTGGCAGTTCTTTTTTGATCTGCGAACGGAAAGAATCGGCCAGAAAATACAGTACGTCTCGATCCTCTGGAGCTGTCGGGAAAGAAGCCTCTCCCTCCAAAATACGGTTGAGCTGGTATTTGCCTTGAATGTTCTTGTGAAAAGCCCGAAATTGAGCCGCATGCTGAGGCGTCAAGCATCCGTAGGCCAGTACCCCCACCATCTCCGTCGTCAAGTTCTCACCGAATTCGTTCAGGGCATCCGAGAGCATGTGCCAGGAACGCGGAGTAGAAAACGGTTCCTCACTCTTCGGTGGCTGCGACCACAAATAGTCCGGGCGCACCTCCAAAAATTGCAGCACGTAGGAATGGATGCCGTTGCTGTACGCCCAATTCATCCATTGTTCATACGAAACTAGCAATTGGACATGGAACATCCGGTTGATCAGAGCAGACGACATCGGTTTGACAATCGCGCTATCCTGCGCGCGATTTCCTGCTCCAATCACAATGGACCCTTCTGGCAGATGGTAATCCCCGATTCTCCGCTCATGAATCAAACTGTAAAACGCCTTTTGCACTTCTTGCGAGCATGCATTCAATTCGTCAAGAAACAAGCAGTACGGTTCTTCTCGCGCAATTTGCGCAGGTGGGCAAAATCTGCTTTTCCCATCTACGATCTGTGGGACACCGATAATATCCTCCGGTGCCAGCTGACTACCCAATAACGATACGCAAGGCAGGCCCACCTGCTCGGCAAATGCCTCGACGAGAGACGATTTGCCGATTCCCGGTGCGCCCCAAATAAATACTGGACGAGCTACTGCAACGTTTAGCAGCACATCCATCAGTTGATTTTGCGTCACTTGAATTCCTAGATTCATTTCATAACCTCTCTTGTTTGATTGATTTTTGCAGTAATCTACCTCTTTCCATGATTGATTTCCATTGACTAGAGCGACCGTCACACCACAAATATTTCCTAATATTACAAGAAGATTGAATAACGGGCAAGAAAGAAGGCATCACATGGTAAGCCGTGCCCGAATAAAAACATAAACCGACGAATTCCCTTATGTATGATATCGGAATAGGATGAAACGACATAAATAAAGGAGGACGTTTTATTTGTCACAAGCAAATATCCCCAACATTGCGCCGCTGTTGACCATTACTCAAAACCAAGTCGTAAACTTGCTACTCGCATCCTTCGCTTTGGAGGAACTTGGTTTAAGCCATATCATTAACGCAGAGGCGGAGAAGCTTCACTATGTCCTTGGCACGCTTCCTGGATTAACAGGTCCCCCTGCAACCATTAGTGATTTGCTAAACGTGAATTCTAGCGTAGTAAATACGCTTAGAGAGATCACAAAGAAAGACATTCTGCTGAACAGCAAGCTGAATTCCGTATTATCCGCATCGTTTATTGCGAGTCTGACAGGACCAACAGGGGCAACGGGTCCTACTGGGACTACTGGAGTAGGAATAACGGGTGCGACAGGAGTCGGCTTGACTGGGGCGACCGGGGCAACTGGAGCGACCGGAGCTGGAGGCACTGGTGTTACGGGGGCAACTGGCGTAACAGGTACTACAGGAGCCACGGGTGTAACAGGCGCAACAGGTACTATTTCCAGTGTTTTCGGTAACTTCTGGCTATCCTCCGCTATCGATATTTCTCCCAATACGATCGTCCCGCTAAATGTGGCGAATGCAGACAATTCCCTTGGCTTTTTACTCGCTGGCGGGCAAGTGACCGTACCTGCAAGCGGCATCTATCTCATCAGCTATCGCGTAACTACTGCCCAAGCGAGTGAAGTGTCTTTCATTATCAGAAGGAATGGCGCCAATATAACGGGCTCTGCCGGAACTTCAAGCAGTGCAGATAGTGCAGCGGATGGAAATGCATTCGGCATGGTTACCTCTTTCACCCGATTAGCAGCAGGTGACATCGTAGACATATTCCGCACGGGAGGTATCGCAGACCAGTTCTTGCAAAGCTTCGCAGACGGAACGACGACGGTAACCAGCTTCCTCACTTTAGTGAAGATTGCCGAGTAAACCAAACATATATCATGACGCCACTCGAAGCACAGCTACCCCGGCTGTCGTTGCGAGTGAAGCTCTTGCTGCGGACAAGCCTACTTCTACTCTTTATGTAACATTCCTTTTTTTACCACGTCACATAGGCAAAGGGGGAATAACAAAAGATGAGAAAAATCGTGAAAACCAGTGGCATTACCATATTGGTTGCATCCCTGAGCGGATGCAGCTCAAGCGTACAGTTCGTATCAAGAAGCGAAAGCGAAAATAAACCTGTAGCAGAGCAAGGTCAAAGCAATCAAGTAGCCTCCAGTCCAAGTCCTCCCAGCCAACTAGCTGATTATGCGCTGAAAAAATCGGTCAATCCCCTCCCCAATGACATGTACTTCAAAGATTACGGCACCAACCAATTTGTTTCTACAGCGAAGGACCGTCTGTCTACTTTTGCCGCTGATGTGGACACTGCCTCTTACACCATAATGCGCAATTTTATTAAAGACGGGAATCTCCCGCCAGCAGAAGCCATTCGGGTGGAGGAATTCATCAACTTCTTCCCCACTTCGTATCCTGCGCCAACCGATCAGACATTTGCGATCCAGGCCGAAAGTGGCCCCTCTCCTTTTCAAACAAATCTTCAAGTAGTCCGAATCGGGATCAAAGGAAAGGAATTACGCGCAGAAGAGCGCAAACCCGCTCATCTCGTCTTTGTCATTGACGTATCTGGCTCGATGAATCGCGAAAACCGATTAGAGCTGGTGAAAAAAAGCTTACATGTTCTCGTTGATCAACTCCAACCTACAGATTCAGTAGGGATCGTCGTCTATGGATCAGAGGGACGCGTTCTTTTGCCCCCAACCTCTACCGAAGACAAACAGGCGATTTTATCAGCCATCGAAAATCTGCAGCCCGAAGGCTCCACCAATGCAGAAGAGGGGCTGGTGCTCGGTTATGAAATGGCGGCCCGTTCCTTCAAGCCCACTACCATTAACAGGGTGATTTTATGCTCCGACGGGGTAGCCAATGTAGGCGAAACAGGAGCCGAGGGCATTTTGCGATCAATCGAGGACTATGCGCGAAAAGACATTTACTTGAGCACCTTTGGCTTTGGCATGGGGAATTACAACGATGTCCTGATGGAGCAGCTAGCGAACAAAGGAGAAGGCAACTACGCCTACATCGATACGTTCTCCGAGGCGCGCCGCATTTTTACGGAATCATTGACGAGCACCCTCCAAATGATCGCTCGTGACGTAAAAATCCAAGTAGAATTCGATCCTAAGAAGGTAGATTCGTATCGCTTGATCGGTTATGAGAACCGCGATGTCCGCGACAAAGATTTTCGCAACGACAAGACAGATGCAGGCGAGATCGGCGCAGGCCATAGTGTGACCGCTCTTTATGAAGTGAAGCTTGCTTCCCCTGCCCATACAGATCTCGGGACGGTTCGCGTGCGCTATCATAATGCCTCTTCCCAAAAAGTAGAGGAAATCTCCGAACCCGTAAAGGTGCAAAATGTCTTGTCTCCTGAGGTGACGTTCCTTGCTGCTGTAGCAGAATACGGGGAAATATTGCGGAAGAGTCCGCATGCCGAAAGAAGCTCCCTTGCCGATGTTCTCAAACTGGCGGAAGCCACAGCCACTGGAGAGGAACAGCTCGAATTTGTCCGCTTGGTTAAAGACAGCATGGCAATCAGCAGGAACTAATGCCTGTTCCTATGCTTTAGTGTCTCGCCTGTACCTCATCCAAATATAAACCATCATTCCAATCGCCGAACCGATTAGCAAAAATGTGATGCCATAATGACGTATATAAACGACGACCTTGAGCCACTCTTTCTCAAGCGCCCGTCCCAGCAGTAAAAAAGTGACACTCCAAAGAAATGCACCAGCGTAAGCAAATAAAGCGAATCGTCGAAACCCCATCGTAGAGACTCCTGCCAAATAGGCGGTAATATGGCGGACACCAGGCAAAAAATAGCCGATGAGCAACAAGTATGGACCGTACTTGGCAAACAGCTTTTGGGTCGACTCTATTCTTTTCGGCGTAATATGCAAATACGGTCCAACCTTCATAAGCAAAGGCAGCCCCCACTTCCACGCGATGGTATAGCTGATCGTAATCCCTACTGCCGCTCCCAAAAAGGCACTCAGCACCGTCAATGGCATGTGCAAAACACCGCGGGAAACTGCATAGCCAGCGTACGTCATGAGTACCTCATCGGGTATGGGGAGCCCTACAACACCGAGTGTGAGCGAAAAAAAGATGCCGACATATCCATATTTCATTAAAAAAAGATCCAAATGCTGCTCCACGGCTACCTCCAGAAATGTTGTCCTATTTCATTGTATTCTCTCCCTATTCTTTGACATTCTGGCTTTTTTACAAAAATACATCCCAAAGCGTATGGTATCCTTAAAAAAATCTTATTTCCTTTTTCAGGTGATGCCATGAACTATATGGAGCAAATAACGTATGCCCTCTCTTTTATCGAAAAGCAGTTAACGGAAAAAGTCACTCTTGATGAAGTGGCATCTGCCGCTGGATATTCCAAGTATCATTTTCAACGCTTGTTCTTTCACGTGACAGGAGAAACTGTGGGCCAATACATTTCGAAGAGACGCTTGACTGAGGCTGCCAAAACGCTGTTACTGGAACAAAAGAGCGTGACGGAGGTCGCCTTTACATATGGCTTTGATTCCCACGAAGCCTTTACTCGTGCTTTTACCAAACGCTTTGGTCTGCCTCCTTCTGCTCTCCGTCGATCAGGAAAAATGCCGCGGTACACCATGCTGGAGCGTATTGAGCTACCATATTTGGAAAATATTCAGCTGCAATCGATTGAGCCCGTCTATGTCCCTGCCCACGAAGAATTGACCCTGATAGGCTGCTCCTCGGCTACCCGTTCGACCACAGATATTGTCCATTGCTGGAACCGACTGGGACAGAAAATCGCCATGCAGAAAAACCAGAAGCGTTATGGGGTTATTCGCTACCCGGACGCTTTCGGGCTTTCGTTGAACTTCGCCTATTTTGCTGGCATAAACAGTACGGAGCATGTTGGCTCAGACGGATTGGAATCGCTCACTCTGCCTGCATCTGGTTATCTTGTCTTCCCTCACAGAGGATCGGTGCAAAATCTCAAGCTGACGTATCAGTATATATACGGGAGCTGGATGACACACGCATCCGCATCCGACCAGCTTTATGCCCGATACGATTTTGAATATTACGATCATCGCTTTCTCGGGAATAACCATCCTGATTCGCTTTGTTTCATTTATATACCCGTTCTTGCACGAGAATAGTCAGTAGCGATTCGCATTTTCGATCAAGTTTTCCTCGTTTTCCTGTCGTACGCTGGACGTGTGAAAAGGAGTGAATCGAATGAAAGAACTGACCTATTTGACAGCAACGGAGATGGGCACTTGGATTCGCGAGCGGAAAATAAGCGCCGAGGAAGTTACCCGGCATACCTTTACAAGAATCAGCTCGCTTAATGGCAAAATAAACGCTATCGTCGCTTATGACGAGCAGGCTGCTCTCGAATCTGCGAAGCAAGCGGACAAAGAAATGGCGGAAGGCAACATTCGGGGGCCCCTTCACGGGGTGCCGATCACAATCAAGGATTCCTTTGCCACAGCCGGACTCCCCACTACTTCTGGCTTCCCCCCACTAAAAGGCTACATTCCGCAGCATGACGCAGCCATCGTCCGCAGACTGAAGCAGGCAGGAGCCGTTTTGATTGGCAAAACGAATGTCTCTACCCTGCTCATGGATCTCCAAACAGACAACGATATTTACGGCAGGACAAATAATCCGTGGAATCAGGAGAGGACTTCAGGAGGGAGCAGCGGAGGCTCGGCAGCCGCAGTGGCCGCAGGACTTTCTTATTTGGATATCGGGAGTGACATCGGGGGATCGTTGCGCGTTCCCGCTCATTATTGTGGTGTGTTCAGCTTGAAGCCAACAGAAGGAGCCGTGCCGGCAACAGGACACATGCCCGGCTTTGAGGGAATGTCTGATTATACCTCGTCCCGTCACTTGGCCTGCTACGGCCCTGTAGCCCGTTCGATCGAAGACTTGGAAGTGGCGTTTTCCATCATGAGTGGTGGAAACGGCAACGCTGGCTTGCCTCATGGACCACAAGTCTTGCCCCTTTCCCTCAAGGAACAGCCCCTGCACATTCGCTGGATGGAGGAGCTGCCCGGCTACCCGACGAGTCGAGCCATTCGCGATCAGTTGCGTCGCTTTGTCAAAGTACTGGAGCAACAAGGCATGCGCGTAGAACAAGTCACGGTACCACCTTTGGATGTACGCAAAGCTTGGGAAACATGGGGAAAAATCATCGACGCGGAGTTAAACTCCACGACGCCTACCCTTATGAGAGGATTGGCTCATCTCCTCACCATGCCGATCTATCGCCAGGTTCCCACGGCTACCATGCTCATCCCGCTGACGTTCAAAAACTACATGCGTGTCTTAACCATTCGGGAGCAGCTCATTCGCAGCTTCGAGCAATTTATGGCCGACTGTGACTTGTTCTTGTGTCCGGTCAGCTGCACGACAGCTTTCCCACATATGGCAAAATCGAAAATGTGGGGCTACAAGCCGCTTTACAACAAACCGCTGTACGTAGACGAGAACCCGCAAAACTACTGGGTCGCTACGACTTTTTATACGAATCTGTTTAATGTCACTGGAAGTCCGATCGTGACGATGCCAATTGGTTTTGATGAGCAAGGTCTTCCTATTGGCATACAGTGTGTGGGAAAGCGATGGCGTGATAGGGAATTACTACAGGGAGCGTCAAAATTGTATGCGACCTGCCCAGAGTGGCGGGCGCCTGAAATTTCTGTGGAGCCGCATTAAGAACAAATATTCCAGTCCAACTTGCATAAAGCCCCTTTCCTATGAAGAAAACTACCAGTGCGAACCCCATTTCTGGTAATGAGGAGGGCTTTATGCTTCCATTATTGAAAAAGCGCCTGACACTGATGCTTTCCCTGCTTTGCATGATGCTTCACCTGTCCGGCCTGTCCTATGCAAAAGAGACAGCAAACCCTCCATCTGTTCAACAGTCACCTCTCCTCCAATCGAAGTCGTTTCTTCAATCGCAGGAAAGGCTAGCCTATTCGCTTGGCATTCAAGCATACATCTACGGCTATCCATTAGTGATGTCCGCCAAAACGATGGAAGCCATGGTTAAAAGTCGTGCTCCGATCAACCAGTTTTACTATGCGGACACACTCGCTTCCCCAGCTTATCGGGATATTGTGACGCCGAACTCCGATACATTGTATATGAGCGCGTGGCTGGATTTGTCGGAGACGCCCGTCCGTTTGACTGTCCCTGCCAATCCGCAAAACCGCTACTATACCGTGCAAATGCTGGATGCGTACACGAATACGTTTCGCAATGTCTCCAATCGTTCCACCAAGCAGCAGGCCGGGCAATATATCATTGCAAGCCCACAATGGAAAGGGCCTACCCCTGCCCATATACCTGTGATCTACGCCCCTACGAATACCGTCTGGCTAATTGGTCGTGTCGAGGTAAAGGGTGAAGCTGATTTGCCGCAGGCTGTCTCGTTCGAAAAACAAATTGCGATTGCCCCTGTCCACCCAAAATTGCAAACGGCACATGTTCCCGAAACGCTTCCCCCAGATGTGTTATCGTCCCTTTCTTTTTTTCAAGTCATGACGAAATGGCTCCAGAGCAATCCTCCGCCCGAATGTGATCGCGTCTTGCTCGATCAATTTGCTCAAGTCGGGATCGATGTCCAAAAAGGCTTTGATCCTTCCGCACTCGGTCCAGCCAAACTTGCCGGCCTACAGCGTGCCTTGCGGGATACACCGTCTATTGTACAAAATGGCTTTCCCGGTTACGCCACCTTCCGTAATGGATGGGGCTCCTTTTCCCCCATCGGCACATATGGAAACCAGTTTCTCGCTCGTTCTTTTATCGCCTATTCCGGCATAGGGGCCAATGTGCCGAGCGAGGAAGCTTATTATCGCGCATTGACAGATGGCTCCGGAAAACCACTTACGGGAGCCAAAAGCTACACGTTGCATTTTACAAAGGAACAGCTTCCCAAGACGTCTGCTTTCTGGTCGATCAACGTCTATGACAACCAGTTGTTTTTAGCCAAAACAGCGGCTGATCGCGCATCGGTTCGCAGCAATACAGGAACGCTTGCGTACAATCCGGATGGTTCCCTTGACCTGTATTTGCAACAGCAACCGCCCAAAGGCAAGGAAGGCAACTGGCTCCCTCTCCCGGAAGGAGAGTTCAATCTCGTTTTGCGGATATTTGCACCGGAGCCTGCAACGCTAGACAATCAGCACGCTTGGCCCGCTGTCATGGAAAGCAACCCAATACCGTAACAGAACGCAAAAGGCACCGCCCCATCGTGAGCGGTGCCTACTATATTGAGTCTGTTACTTCTTCAAATCTTCAATGGAGTTGATCTCCATGTAGGTTGGAACAGCCAATCCCAACTTGGTTCCTTGCAGGTTCGGACCGAGGTCCTCTACGTCTTTCCCCAGCTTTTCCATGTAGTCTGCGTGCGTCGTTGGCAGCCAAGCTGCTACCATTCCATCCACATCGCCGTTCGATACACCGACCCACATTGGTCCAGCTTCTACTTGGCTCATTTCCACCTTGTATTTCAACTTTTGCTCCAGGACCGTCTTCACCACATTCGTACTGGCGATCTCAGAATCCCACGCGACATAGGCGAGCGTCAATTTTTTGCCTTCTGCTGGCTGGATGCCTTCTACCCACTTGTTGACGGTAGCCTCATTATTTTTCACCCATTCGGCTGCTGCCTCTTCCGGCTTTTTGCCGCTCTCAATATCGAGCATCACTTTTTCCATGTCCGCAGGTGTCCATGAAAACTTGTCGAGGAACGCATGCGCGCTTGGGTGTTCCTCTTTCAGTCCTTTGCGCACGATGGTATGAATTTGTTCATCCTTCCCGAAGACGCCTTTCGGGTCGTCGAGGTATTTCATTTCGAACTTAGAGAACATCCAGTGCGGTGTCCAACCAGTTACAATAATTGGCTTTTTGTCTTTGTAGGCTTGTGTCAGAGCTGCCGTCATCGCTGCGCTGGAACCCTCCACCAGTTCCCAATCTTTCAGATCGTAGTCTTTCATGGCTTTTTCCGTCGCTTTCATCAGACCAGCGCCAGGATCGATTCCGATAATTTTATGATTCACTTGTGCTCCAACGCTATTTGGTGCAGACGTACCCGTATTGCCCTCGGCAGGCTGATTTCCCTGCGGTGTTCCCGCGTTTGAACATCCTGCCATCACCATACTGAGTCCGAGTGCGACTGCCAGCCCTTTCAAGGCACCTTTTTTCATTTTCATGAAAACCCCTCCTACGCGTTTTTTCTTTTTCCAACACTTTGCGTGAGTCGATCCAGCAGAATCGCCAAAATAACGATGGCCAGCCCCGCCTCAAAACCTTCACCGATCTTGATCTGCGTTACGGCACGATACACGTCCGCCCCCAAGCCTTTCGCCCCAATCATGGAGGCAATCACGACCATGGACAGCGCGAGCATAATGCTCTGGTTAATCCCGGCCATCATTGTCGTCTTGGCAATCGGCAGTTGTACCTTCGTCAGCTTTTGCCAGTAGGTAGAACCGAACGCTTCAGAAGCCTCGATCAGATCGGCAGGAACTTGACGAATTCCCAGGTTGGTCAGACGGATTGTCGGTGGCATCGCAAAAATGACAGAAGCGATAACCCCCGGTACTTTACCGAGTCCGAAGAAAAAGATGGCAGGAATCAAGTACACAAACGCCGGCATCGTCTGCATGAAATCAAGCAGCGGTGTGACGACCTTTTGCACAGAATCATTCTTCGCGCACCAGACACCGACCGGAATCCCGATAATCACCGAGATCAACCCTGCCGTCAATACCAGCGCAAGCGTTTCCATTGAGTGCTCCCAATAACCCAAATTCTGAATCAGAAGAAGTCCAATGAAGGTAAAAAGAGCAATTGCCACTTTGCCAGCGCGATACGCCAGCAGCGTAAACAAAATGATCAAGACCCAAAACGGGATTCCTGTTAGAATCCATGAAAACAAGTCAACGGTTCCACCGATTCCAGCTGATATGAAGTCGAACAAGAAGCCCAAATTCTCTTCCAGTCCATCTACAATTGCCTCTACCCAACTGTCGAGCGGCAGCTTCGGAAATAGTTGGTTTTGACTCATGATGGATTCACCTGCCCCTCTTCATTCGTTGCCTCCGGAACTTGTTGATTTACTTTTCCAGCCAATCCACCCAGGACGGCACCTTTTACAATCACGCCCAACAGACGATTTTGTTCCCCGGTAACCGCCACAGGAATATCTGAAAACGCAACAAGGTCAAACATCTCATTGAGCAGTGTCTGCGGTCCGACAGTCGGTACCTCTGTTCGCAGTACGGATTCCAGCGACTGTCCTGCTTCCTTGGCTCCGTTTACCGCGTCTGCCGTTAGCACACCCAGCAATGTTTTTCGTTTATCCACTACGTACAGACTTGATACACCGCGCTCACGCATCATTTGCAGTGCGACGCGAGGCCCTCTGTCCAGTGTGATCGTCTCCGCTCGCTTCATGACTTTTTCAGCGGACAACACCTTGGAACGATCCACATCCTCTACGAAGCGTTCTACGTATTCGTTTGCCGGATTGGTCATGATTTCTTCCGGCGAGCCGATCTGCACGATCGCACCGTCTTTCATCAGAGCGATTCGATCCCCGATCTTCAATGCTTCGTCCAGATCATGCGTAATGAAAATAATGGTCTTCTGCATGGTGCTCTGCAGTTCCAACAGCTCATCCTGCATGTCCTTGCGAATTAACGGGTCCAAGGCACTGAACGCCTCATCCATCAACAACACATCAGGTTCATTCGCGAGTGCACGAGCGAGACCCACACGCTGCTGCATCCCGCCACTCAGCTGATCCGGGTAGCTTGCTTCCCAACCGCCGAGCCCGACGAGTGCGAGTGACTTTTTCGCTTTTGCCTCACGCTCGGCTTTTGGCATCCCTTGAATCTCAAGACCGTACTCCGCATTTTCAAGTACTGTCCTGTGCGGGAACAAGGCGAACTTTTGAAATACCATGCCCAGCTTCTTTCTTCTTACGTCCTGTAACTGCTCGGTGTTCATACTGACGATATCCGTACCGTCAATCAGGATTTTGCCTTCTGTTGGTTCAATCAACCGGTTCAACAATCGAACCAAGGTCGACTTCCCGCTTCCCGAAAGCCCCATGATGACGAAAATTTCGCCTGCATGCACCTCAAAACTCGCTTGATTCACCCCAAGGGTAAGACCCGTTTCCTTCAAGATTTCTTGCTTGGTCTTCCCCTGCTTCACCTGGGACAATGCGCGTTGGGGTTGGCGTCCAAAGATTTTGGTCAAATTCTCTACTTTGATCTTGGGCATATGGTCACCTCCAACTATTACGCCCGGCATCCGGACTGTTCTTTACCCTTACAATTGTAACCAGCCAATTTTTTTACCTCAAACTGGGTGAGGCATGATAATCCGTCATTTTCAGCGTTCAGAAAAAACTTTACGTACTTTACTTCCTGTATTCTCAGTTTATCACGTATATACTGTACAACATCTCCATTTACTTTTTTCTTTTGGAGACGTACAATTCTAGTCAGGTTACTAAGACTAGAGGAGCTGCTTTTTTCAAAATGGATACCAATCAGGAAAAAATCCTCGAAAAAGCTCAGGAACGCGTGATTGAAACGCTCGCTCGCAACATGGATCTGTATGGAATCACCATGTCAACGGGACTGCTGTATGGCACATTGCTCTTTCAGGACAAGTCAATGACACTCGATGAGATGGGCGAAGCACTGGGCATGAGCAAAACCAGCATGAGCACCGGCGTCCGCACATTGATGGAATTAAATATGGTAGAAAAGATATGGAAAAAAGGGACGCGGAAAGATCATTACGAGGTCAATCTGGACTGGTACCAGAATTTCATCGACCTCTTTTCCGTGAAGTGGCGACACGCCTGCGAACATAATGTACACGCCTTGAAAAAGTCGCTCCTGGAGCTTCGCGCTCTTCAGCAATCAGAAGAGCTTTCGGAAGAAGTCAGCGAGCGTGTGGAGCTCAGTATCAAGCGCATTGAAAATGGGTTGGAGTATTATCTGTGGCTGTCCCGTTTGATCGACTCCTTCGAATCACATGATATCTTTCAGTTTGTACCGAAAAAGGAAAATGAATCATAAGACGTTCGCAATTGAAAAAGACTCGTTCCTTGCAATAGGAATGAGTTTTTTTGTGGTACAATTATCCAGAATAGTTTCATTACTCTTCTACGATGAAAGGAGTGGTCAGTTATGAAAAAGGACAGAAATCAACGTTCTTATAAAGCTGTGCGTGTACGAAATAACCAAAAAGGGGAACGCAAACACTAACCCCCTTTCACCTAGGAGGAAATGGATTGATTCGAAAAACAGCTCTACTGATTATTGATGCGCAGGTTGGTATTATCGAAGGGCAATTTGGTCCTGTTTTTCAGCCGGCTACACTTGTCCAAACATTGAAAAAAGTAAGAGAGGATGCCTATAGCAAGGATATTCCTGTGCTGTACGTTCAGGATGCCGATGTCGGAGGAGTCGGTTCAGACGACTTTGCCATCCACCCTGAGATCGCACCTCTGCCATCAGAAACAGTGATTCAAAAACTAGCGACAGACTCGTTTCACGGAACAGACCTGCACGAAAAGCTACAAGCACTCGGGATTAACCACCTAGTCATCATGGGATGCAAAACCGAGTTTTGTATCGACAGCGCCTGCCGCAAAGCGACGACACTCGGCTATGATGTAACACTCGTCAAAGATGGGCATTCTACATCGGACAATAAGGTATTGTCAGCAGAACAAATCATCGCCCATCACAATACTTGCTTGCATGGATTGGGAAATATTGAGCCATTTATTTTGGTGCGGGAATCTACGGAAGATGTCTTCGCCCCTACCCATGATACTTACCGCTAATATTTTGCTGAATTTCTCGAAACCGTCTATTCAGGCGGTTTCTTGTTTTGTTCTGCTTGCGATTGGGCCTTGCTATAATGAAAGAAATGAATCAGCCTAATTAAAGGAGAAACCATGTCGACGACTATCGCTATACCAAGATTGGGAGTAGGAGCTGTCATCCTAAACGACAAGAATGAGATTTTGCTGGTTTTACGAAACAGAGATCCAGAAAAGAATACGTGGAGTATTCCCGGGGGAAAAGTTGATCCCTATGAACAGCTAGAGACGAGTGTCATCCGGGAAATCAAAGAAGAAGTCAATCTCGATGTCGAGGTAAAGGCTCTGCTTTGTACCGCAGAAACCATCCGCCCGGAAAGTGCCGAGCATTGGGTTTCAGTCATTTACGAGGTCACGATCCTGAGTGGAGAAGCACGCAATTTAGAGGAAGGCGGGGCGATTGGAGACATGCGCTGGTTTTCGTTCGATGCCCTTCCGTCGAATCTGGCTTGCTTCGCCGTACCAGCTATTGAGCATTTGCAAAACCGGAACCGTTCATAAAAAGCAAAACGGACAGTTGCCCCTGTGGCCTGTCCGTTTTTTCTGAAGAAGATTTTATTCCCCTTTTCGGATGATCTCTTGCACTCTCCCAACCTGTCCATCCGTCAAACGAACCTTGATTCCATGTGGATGAGTACTGGAGTTCGTCAAGATATCCTTAACGATCCCGCTGGTGCGCTTGCCTGTGCGTTGGTCCTGCTTCAATACAATCTCGACTTCAAGCCCCGCTGCGATATCTTTTCGATTTTTTCCGTTCATTTTTCCCTTCTCCTTTTTTCGTTCTATGTCCCGCTATGATATAATCGACAAACAAATCCATCTCACCGGAGGAATCCATGCTTACTTTTGAAGAAAAACTAGCGATTATTGAATCTTTTCCACAACTGACTCGGAATGACGTCTCCCTGAAACGGGTTAATTTTCATTATGAGGAAAGCCTTCATGACAAAAAGACGGTGGTCTATCATCTGCATCCGAACGGCAACGGGTTTGTGTTTGCCGCGTTTTTGAAGGGCTACCAAAAAGACGACAAGGGCTATGTCAACATCCGTGATTTCTCGGCGGACGAGCTGCGCAAGGTAGTGGAGGCTTCAATCCAATCCCTCTCTGTGAAACGTGAACCAGCTCCAAAAGCTACCAGTTCAGCTGAACAATTGGAGCAAACATGGGTTGACAAGCAAAACCGCACGCTCTTGTTGCAACAGGAAGACGCGCTGTGGAACGTATACCACGGAATGAATCTGGAAGCTTCCTTTGAATCGTACGTAGAAGCGGAGCAGTATCTGATTGAAGAAGGATTTTCCCTACAACAATAAGCCTTTCCTCCTCCCTGCTACATGTACCATACCAAATCGTAGACGTTTTGATCAAATCGGCGCAGGCGATCCGACTGCTTGCGCCATCCCAACACAGGGAGGCGATACTTCATGATCAAGTACAGAGAAACGCTTCTTGCAAATATCCATAAACAGATTGAGACGTGGTACGACCAGGAGGTTCCCGTCCCTCATGATGATCTTTATCGATTTCTCCATTCGTTGAAGGGAACTGCGGGGACGATTGGATTGAACGACCTATCTGATCTGTCTCAACTCCTTCTGGGTCAAATGGATGACATGCCTGCCAAGGATTGGTCGCTCGGTGAATGGCGATTGTTTTTGCAAGAGTTGATCAGCTTGTGTTACGAACAGCAGCCGGAACAGGAAGTTTTTATCGAGAACTCCACTCTCCAACTGGAATCCCCTTGTGAGCAACAGCCTTTGGTCCTCATCCTGGATGATGACGTCACCCTGCTGATGTATCTAAAGGAATATTTAGAAAACCACAATTGGTCTGTCATCGCAACGGTCTATCCTCATAAGGCTCTCGACTATTTTCACGACATGAACCCTGACTGCTTCATTCTGGATTTGAACATCCCGGAAACGGGCGGCTTCCAAGTGATGCAGACGATTAGCGAAAAAATTAAGAAGCAATACGTGCCTACGACCATCATCAGCATTGATTGCGAACGGGAGACCCGTCTGAATGCCTATCGTTTGGGCGCAGATGACGTCATGAGCAAACCGCTTGATATGGAAGAGTTGGTCGTACGCCTCGAACGCCAGCTTCGCCGGAAGCGCTGGATGAACAGCATCTTGTTTTTGGACGAGCTCACGGGTGTCAACAATCGGAATTCTTTTGTTGATACGTACCAACGGCTTCTTTCTGATGCCCAGCGAACCAACACCCCCTTCTCTCTGGCATTTTTAGATATCGATTTTTTCAAAGGGGTCAATGATACATACGGTCATCTGATTGGAGACGAGGTTCTGACTCGTTTTGCTGCTTTCATTGGGCAGAGCGCGGAAAAACATGATGTAATATTCCGGTACGGCGGAGAGGAATTCATCCTGCTGATGCCACGTACGACTGTAGAGACAGGAAAGATGCGCCTGGAGCAGATGCTCTCTGCTTTTTGTTCGCTTACGTTTGAGGCTTCTGGAGGAACGTTTTCTTTGAGCTTTTCCGGTGGAATCGTACAAGTAGATGATCCTCATAAACCGCATACGTATTGGGTAGAAGCTGCAGACACTGCTTTGTATGCGGCCAAAAATGCGGGGCGGCGCCGGATAGAAACCGCTCAAATCACAGAGACGCATGATCCCCCTAAGGTAAAACTGAAGGTCGCGATTATCGATGACGATCCGATGATTCGCGTGATGCTTGCCGATTCCATCCAAACCTGTTTTGACGGTTGGATGCACGTCGACATCCAGACTTTCGAAGAAGGAGCAGCTTTCTTTGACTCCTCTTGGCATCAGGGACAAGAGCCTTATCTCGTCATTTTAGACGGGATGATGCCACAGATGGATGGCCTCGAGGTTCTAAAGAAAATCCGGAATTTGCCGAATGCCAAGAAATATACGGTGATCATGCTAACAGGCCGTACGGAAGAGCAAGACATAGTCCGTGCCCTTCAGCTCGGTGCTGACGACTATATGACCAAGCCATTTCGTACGCGCGAACTGGATGCTCGCATCACACGACTGGTTAAGCGAATGTTGTAAGGAGGTAGCTAGATGGCAACCATTATGCTGGCCGAAGACGAAGCCGTGTTACGCATGTTAATTGGCGACACGCTCGAAGACGAGGGACACGAGCTCGACATCGCTTGCGATGGAGAGGAAGCTCTGCAAAAAATCGGCCAAAATGAGTACGACTTGATTATTTTAGATTATATGATGCCAAGGCTGACAGGCTTTGAAGTATTGCAGCAGCTCAAACAGATGGACGATAAAAAGGCAGTCAAGGTCCTGATCCTCTCGGCAAAAAGTCAACATGCCGAACAGGAGAAAATGCGTGCAGCTGGTGCTGATGACTTCATGCCGAAGCCCTTTAGTCCGATGGATCTTGTGCGGAAAGTGGAGGAAATGCTCGCATGACGGGGTTCTTGGCGTTTATCAGAAAAAGCATCACACGTCGCTTCATAGCGATGATGCTTCTTTTTCTGTTACTTCTGATTGCGGGCGCTGGCATCGTTCAAGATTTGAATAGCAACGCATTAACCCATTATCAGACGGAGATATACAATACCAAGGAAAAACAAAATTTGGTCGCAGACATCGCTGAGCACACGAACCAGATCTTTTTTCGCGCAAGGGGTTATTACGCTTTTTTGAGCCCATCTGAATACAATGAGCTATTTGTTGAAAAAAAGAAGCTGGAACAAGCGCTGGATGAATTTAAGAAGCTCCCGCTCAATGATGAGGAGAAAGCGCTTGTCGCTTCGATCGAATCTTTCTTCACGAACTTTTTTGCCAATGTGTTTCCTACTTTTTCGAGTTATGCAAAGAACGGAGACTTTGAATCCCTGCGAAAAGCTTCGGCCAGTGGCGTGAATCAGGAAGTAAACAACCTGCTTAAATACGCCGGGCGGTATCAGGAAGAGCACGATCAGCTTTTGTATACGAAAAACCAACTACTGTTCGAAGAGTTGTCACAGCTAAGCACCTGGTTTCTCGTGTACTCGCTGATGGTGCTGGTGATCATGATAGTAGTCACCATTCAAACTACGCGGGATATCGGCAGGCCGTTGGTTCGTCTATCCCAAAATGCTGAACAGTTCGCTAATGGCGGTACACCTCTTTTGCAGGATTTGAACAGGATTGACGAAATTGGTAGACTCTCCCGCTCCCTCGACTATTTGATCAGGCAAATTCAAGCCAAAGAAGAAGTGCTCATGGCGCAAAACGAAGAGCTGCAAGCCCAGCAGGATGAACTGATGATGCAGCAAGAAGAGTTACAAGAAGCATTGGGCAAGATGGAGGAAAACGAACGGTACTTGGAAAAGAAAAACCGTTTCATCCTCTCTTTGTCGAATACGCTGGATAAAGATGAGCTGCTGTCCAGTATCATTCGCAATATAACTGAAGTCATGGATGCCGATAAAGGTGTCGTCGTCATGTTGAACACTGACAGGGACGCAGCTAGCTTTGGCGTTTCCCAGAACGGTCTGGAGCAATTGCGCAAAGGATTGGATGATGGTCCATTCGTGCGAATCAGGGAAACGGGCCTGCCATATGTCCTGATGCGCGAAAGTACTGACGCTGAGCGCGGCTACACGGAGGAAATGTCACAAACATTTGAGCTTTACCTCCCAGTATTAGATGCTCAGCAGACAATCGTTGCATGTATCATCATCTCCCGGATCGGTCGAAAATTCACGAATCAGGAGCTACAAGTCATCATCGGAATAGCCAAGCAGATTTCCTTGGCACTCGACAAGCTCGCGATGTACGAGGAGACAGAACGGCAACGTAAAATGACGCAGGATATGCTCGATTCTGTTCAAGAAGGCATTCAGCTTATTGATCTGAGTGGAGAAACACTTCAGGTGAACTGGAATTTTTGTGAGCTCTTGTGTTACGACCATCAGCTCGCTTCGCAAGGGTTTGACTTGGAACAGTTCCTTTCCCATCTACAGAGTCGAACCTCTGAGCCTGATCGGCTGATTCAATATGTCAGATCTGTCGTTTTAGACGAAGGTGCCATTCCTTCAGGCAGTATTGTGTTTCAGATGACCGGACCGCAAGTACGCTATATTCAGCTCTATGCAGAGCCACTGTACCGGAATCAAGAGAAATGGAGTACCTTGCTCGTTTACCGTGACTTCACCAAGGAATACGAGATCGACCAAATGAAATCGGAATTCGTCAGTACGGTCAGCCATGAGCTGCGTACTCCTCTCGCCAGCGTACTTGGCTTTGCGGAGCTGCTGTTAACGAAAAAGCTCAAGCCCGAACGTCAACAGCGATACATAGCGACCATTTATCAAGAAGCTACTCGCTTGACTGCACTAATCAACGATTTCTTGGATTTGCAACGCATGGAATCCGGCAGACAGACTTATGAGCTAGAGAATGTTGCCATTGATCAAGTGATTCGGGATATTTTCGAACTTCATCGAGTCCAGTCCCCTCTCCATCGGTTTGAACTCGATTTGCAAACGGAGCAAACCGTTGTTTATGGAGACCAAGCCAAGTTGCATCAAGTATTTTTGAATCTGATCAGTAATGCCGTCAAATACTCCCCGCATGGTGGTCATATCCGGGTGGGTTGTCGACAAGATGGCAATCGCTTGCTCGTGGAGGTCCAGGATGACGGGCTCGGCATTCCTTCCGAAGCCATCCCTCACCTGTTCACCAAATTTTATCGCGTAGATAACTCGGATCGTCGCGAGATTGGCGGTACTGGATTGGGTCTCGCCATTGTTCAGGAGATCGTCCATATGCACCATGGAGAAGTTTCCGTTACGTCCGAATCGGGCAAGGGTAGTACATTTACGGTTACTCTTCCATTGACTGAGCACGCTTTGTCCCCCGGCTATCCAGCGGGAAGTGAGGAGGCAGTTTCTCCAACTGGTCAATGCAAAGGAAACGTTGTGATCGTCGAGGACGATTTGAACTTAACCGAGCTGCTGCGTCATGAGTTAACATGCTCTGGATTCAGCGTCAATTCCTTCTCTACGGCGTCTGAGGCCGTAGCAGCAATCGAGGAGCTGCGACCGGATGCTGTCGTGCTTGACCTAAACTTGAAGGATGGCGAGAGTGGTTGGAAGGTCATTGAGGAGATACGCAACAACCCGGATTTACGAACCATTCCGATCGTGATCTCCAGTGCTTTTGAGGAAAAGAAAAAGGCATTTGATCTGGGGGCAACTGGTTATCTGATCAAGCCTTATCATCCAGATACCTTGTCTAAAGCGATTTTGCTGGCTATCACGAATCAAGAAGCCACAGGACAGATCTTCATTCCTGACGAACAGTAAAGATGGCCATGGGCAAAAGAGGCTGCGACGATGAAAGCGCGGCCTCTTTTTTTTTACCTTCTACCAAAGAAAATCTTGGTATATTCATGCGCTTTCCATCACACATTAATAGAGGTTACTTTGTGCACTTTTGCCCTGCAAAGGAGGAGTTCATGTGTATTTCTCAAAAAAAGCAGTCGTTCCAATCGAAGAAGAGGAAACAGATGTATGGACGTGCAGTAACGAGGGCTGTACGTGCTGGATGAGAGATAACTTTTCCTTTGATAAGAGCCCGAACTGCCCCTTTTGCCATTCCAGTATGGTAAAGGACACGCGCATGCTACCGGTCCTAACCAATCACAGCAGCAAACGGAACTCGTAAGCCCTTCTTTTCTTTTTTCTTGCGGGTACTCTTCCTCTTCTCTACAATAAGCTCATGACGTACGAATGTTAGAGGAGTATGCCCATGAACCGAAAAGAAATGGAAGATCAAGTGATTCAAGCCTACCAGCGCGACGAGGGCATGATGATTCTCGTTTTTGCCCAATGGTGTGTGAATCACGGTTTAGACGCACGCGAATTATACCGCCGCGCTTATCCCGCTCAAGGGGAAAATGCGTTACTCGCTCAAATGCTGGACAATACCGTACCAAAAGAAGAAGCAGAGGACATTCCTGATGCGACTCTCCTTGGTGTATTGTCGCTGTTTGGCAATGACGATTTGGCGTTTGTGGTCAATGAAACCATCAATGAAATGAAAAAGAATCCGAAATAATGTATGAAAGCCATACTCGTGCGACAGCTACACACGCGGGTGTGGCTTTCTTTCTTTTTATTCTTTCCAGAATTCCCCTCCTCTGTCCAAATACGAATCAAAGAAAACTTTATTATCATAAATCCATTCACAGGTTATTGTTTGAGCGACAACGTCAGCCGACAAACGATGAAATGGAGAATATCGAAATGTATACAGATTCAAAAATCTTGAAATCTCTGTTTTACATCCAGCTCTTCTCAAGTTTTCTCGTTGTAGTCGGTCATTTCACGGCTTCTGCACTTTCTTTTACCGATCCGTTTTGGATCGTGGCCCTCAATCAGATCAGTCGCTACGGCACTGTCCTGTTGACGATCGCCACCGGTTATTTGACTGCTTATTCTTTTGAAGCCAAGAGCCCTACTGCTCGCGAGTTTTTTTCAGGGAAGCTTCTGTATATTTTTGTTCCCTATTTAGTATCTGGTGTCCTGTATCATTACTTGTTGAAAAAAGGGATGCCTTATACTGCCCAGGACTTTACGAACATTATATTAGGCAAAACGGGTGACCATCTGTACTTTGTGTTTATGATTTGTCAGTATTACGTTTTTGCCTATCTGTTTCGACGTGTGATCACGAGGCGCAACATTTTGTATGCTATTTGGATTCTGCTCGGTATTCAATACGTCTACATCAACTACATCCATCAGGGCTGGTTCGGGCTCACTACGCGTCATATGCTCCCGAGCTGGATTTTTACCCTGTACATGGGGCATATGTTGTATTGGTACCGTGAATCGATCCTTTCCTTTTTGCGAAACAACCGCTCGATCCTGACGCTGATGACGGGTGTTTCCACTGCGGCTGCGCTGTTTTTTGTTGTCTCAAACAAGCTGTATGTGGCTGTGCATTTGACTTTTGTCTTCGCTACGCTTTTGTCGTTTCTCGTGCTCATGGTCTTCTTTTTGGAACGCGTCGATCGTTTGCACATCAAGTTTCGAAAAGGGCTGACGTATTTTATTTTCTTGTTCCACTCTGCTTTTTTGATCATGTTCAAAGATTATTTGTTTGCGAAATACGGCGAGGTCGCTTGGCTGTTTGAAAACACGTGGTACTCGCTGTTGTACTTGCTCCTGATTATCGGCTGCAGTTGTCTGTTGGCACTCATGCTGGTCTGGCTGGTCAACAAGCTGGAGCGTATCTCCAAAACCATACGACAAACAAGCAGGCAGCTTTCCACTGGCAAATAAGTAGTCACGTCCTTTTTCACAAAAAAAATGACCTATTCATGATGCACGTCTGTTATCGAGCGTGGCTTCATGGATAGGTCGTTTTTTGTGCATTAGATATGATGGCTCATCGACATCGAGCCACTCGTACATATGTCGCAGGGCCTGAATTGCATGGAAAATTTCGTCTGCTGATCAGTAGACTCGCATGTAATCTTTCCTCCGTGCCGCTCAATGATTTCTTTGCAGACATATAAGCCAATTCCAGTACCGAGCTCCTTCGTCGTGAAAAACGGTTCAAAAATAACCGAGAGCAGGTCAGGTGGAATTGGCAATCCATTGTTGGAAACGGTAATCAAGGAACTGTCAGGCGTTTGGGACACGTCAATGATGATCTCCTTATCGCCTGTTTTTTTATGTAACGCATCCAGCGCATTCGAAATGATGTTGATAAACACCTGCTTCATCTCATCCTTGTAGCCTTTTAGTTGAAAGGTAGGATCGATACTGCATTGGATATCCACATTCACGTCAACGATATTCGGATAGAGGAAGGACAGAATCTCATCAAACAACTCCCAAACGCTAAAAACCTCCATTTGCTTATAGACCGCTCCCTTTTTCGAGACCAGCAAAAACTGCGAAACCCGGTAATTCAATTGCCGCAGCTCATTTTCAATAATTTCTACGTAAGGGAGATTCGGGTAATCTTCTTTTAACAAACGAGAGAATCCCATAATGGAAGTAAGCGGATTTCGGAATTCATGGACGAAGCTGGACGCCATTTGCCCCAGAATCGTGAGCCTGTCTTTGTGAGAACGCTCGATAAATAGCTTCTTCTCTTCCAAATCGTTGTCTTTGAGGTCGGTGTATTTGAAGACAGCGTGTACCAAAAAGACATCAAAGCATTCGTTTATTTTCAATAGGGCAGGCATTAAAGTGGCAGGCGTAAACGGACCTTTTTGGAGAAGATCGATAACCATTTCCCGGCCCATGCACACGTTGGAAACAAAATCGCCAATGTTGGTCTCTGCCCGGTTTCGTTCATATGCGACCTTGTAAGCCAATTCTTTAATATCCTCAAGAGTGATTTCCGAACGAAAATATTCAATAACCATACGATACAGTGCTTGGCCATTCAGATGGATCAATCCCTTGTATTGATCACTGTCCGAAACGGCAATTCGTCGCTTGAATTCTTTTACGATCATTGCCTCGTGCTCGTCCAAATATACTGCCAAGTCATCCATCGGCATCTATCCCCACTCCGAATAATAGGGCAAATCCCCTTCCAAGCTATTATACTATCATCATCATTAATTAACTAAATATTTTTACTACTTTAACAAAAAGAAATAACAAGGGAAAAGGAACTACTTGTCATCGTAGCTCCTTTTTGCCTACTACGTACTTATTTTTATAATCGTCAGGGTCGCACCAGCCCCTGTCAGGAGGGTAGCTGTTCCCAATAATCCAAACAGTTGCAGCGTGATTGTGGCTCCAGCGGTGAGAGGAGCGATGACGGTATTATTGAACGATGAAAGTGAAATAGCTGGCGAGATGATCGTCGGCGTGTATGGCGTCCCATTTATCAAGATCCTTGAGCTAACCAGTAACGCGGCAGTTGTGTTAATGGAATACGAAATTAAATAGTTGCCTGCTGATGGAACCGTAAACACCGTATTGGCGCCATTCACCGTAATGCCACCTGTTAACACCTGGTTGTTCGGTAGAGGGATATTCGTTCCTCCTAGGACTACTGCTATGAGAGATCCTGAGGTATTGGCCCCGAAGGCGTTGATGTTGGTGAAGACCGTACCTGTTGCTCCGGTAGGGCCGGTATCTCCAGTGGCTCCGGTTGCACCAGTGGCTCCAGTGGCTCCTGTCGCTCCGGTGGTTCCGGTGGTTCCGGTTGCACCAGTAGCTCCGGTGACTCCCGTAGCACCAGTAGTTCCAGTGGTTCCCGTTGCTCCTGTGACTCCGGTCTCTCCTGTCAATCCGGTTGTTCCAGTTACTCCCGTCGCTCCGGTTGTTCCGATTGTTCCCGTTGTTCCGGTCTCTCCCGTTACTCCGGTTGCTCCTGTGGTTCCCGTTGCTCCAGTTACTCCTGTTGTTCCTGTCGCTCCAGTTGCTCCGGTGACTCCTGTTGTTCCTGTTGTTCCTGTTGTTCCTGTTGTTCCTGTTGTTCCTGTTGTTCCTGTCGCTCCGGTTACTCCCGTGGTACCGGTTGTTCCAATTGCTCCGGTGGTTCCTGTCGCTCCAGTTTCTCCCGTTGCCCCTGTTACTCCGGTTGCCCCAGTTACTCCGGTGACTCCAGTTACTCCAGTTACACCCGTTACTCCGGTTTCTCCTGTTGCACCCGTCGCTCCGGTTTCTCCGGTTTCTCCGGTTTCTCCGGTTTCTCCTGTTGCACCCGTCACTCCGGTTTCTCCGGTTGCTCCGGTGGCTCCAGTTACTCCGGTTTCTCCAGTTGCTCCAGTTACTCCAGTTGCTCCAGTTGCTCCAGTTGCTCCAGTTACTCCGGTTGCTCCAGTTGCTCCAGTTGCTCCAGTCACTCCGGTATCTCCGGTTGCCCCAGTTACTCCGGTGACTCCGGTGACTCCAGTTACACCCGTTACTCCGGTTGTTCCTGTCGCTCCAGTTTCTCCGGTTGCACCCGTCACTCCGGTTTCTCCTGTTGCACCCGTCACTCCGGTTTCTCCTGTTGCTCCAGCTTCTCCTGTTGCCCCAGTTACTCCGGTATCTCCTGTTGCTCCAGTTACTCCGGTATCTCCTGTTGCTCCAGTTACTCCTGTTGCTCCAGTCGCTCCAGCTACTCCGGTATCTCCTGTTGCTCCAGTTACACCCGTTACTCCGGTTTCTCCAGTTGCCCCAGTTACTCCGGTATCTCCTGTTGCTCCGGTTACTCCGGTTGCTCCGGTTACTCCGGTTGCTCCGGTTACTCCTGTTGCTCCAGTTGCTCCAGTTTCTCCTGTTGCACCCGTTACTCCGGTTTCTCCTGTTGCTCCGGTTGCTCCACTTGCTCCCGTGGTTCCGGTTGCTCCAGTCGCTCCAGCTACTCCGGTTTCTCCAGTGGCTCCAGTTACACCCGTCACTCCGGTTTCTCCGGTGGCTCCAGTTGTTCCTGTTGTTCCTGTTGTTCCTGTTGTTCCTGTCGCTCCGGTTTCTCCTGTTGCACCCGTCGCTCCGGTTGCTCCCGTGGTACCGGTTGCTCCGGTTGCTCCCGTGGTACCAGTTGCTCCAGTTACACCCGTTACTCCGGTATCTCCCGTTGCCCCAGTTACTCCAGTTTCTCCTGTTGCTCCAGTTATTCCGGTTTCTCCAGTTACTCCGGTGACTCCAGTTACACCCGTCACTCCGGTATCTCCTGTTGCCCCAGTTACACCCGTCACTCCGGTGGCTCCAGTTGTTCCTGTCGCTCCGGTTTCTCCCGTGGCTCCGGTTGCTCCGGTTGTTCCGGTATCTCCTGTTGCACCCGTCACTCCGGTTTCTCCTGTTGCTCCGGTTGTTCCTGTCGCTCCGGTTTCTCCTGTTGCTCCGGTTGTTCCTGTCGCTCCGGTTTCTCCCGTTGCTCCGGTTGTTCCAGTTGCTCCGGTGGTTCCAGTTGCTCCGGTTGTTCCAGTTGCTCCGATTGCTCCGGTTGTTCCGGTTGTTCCGGTATCTCCTGTTGCACCCGTCACTCCGGTTGCTCCTGTTGCTCCAGTTACTCCGGTTTCTCCTGTTGCTCCGGTATCTCCAGTTACTCCGGTTTCTCCGGTTTCTCCAGTTGCCCCAGTTACTCCGGTTTCTCCTGTTGCTCCTGTTGCTCCAGTTACTCCGGTCGCTCCGGTTTCTCCTGTTGCACCCGTCACTCCGGTTTCTCCAGTCACTCCGGTATCTCCTGTTGCTCCGGTGGTTCCTGTCACTCCTCCCGCTCCAGTTTCTCCTGTTGCCCCAGTTACTCCGGTGACTCCAGTTACACCCGTCACTCCGGTTTCTCCCGTTGCCCCAGTTACTCCGGTGACTCCAGTTACACCCGTCACTCCGGTTTCTCCCGTTGCCCCAGTTACTCCGGTGGCTCCAGTTGTTCCTGTCGC
>NZ_JAGQDN010000037.1:0-19267 GCF_021270385.1 Brevibacillus sp. AF8
TGGAGTCCTACCGAGCGGAGAAGGGATTTGCGGGCAAAAGAAACGCAACGTGCCCGAGCGACGAAGCGGCTACCACTTTTGCGTTTCCCCGCAAATCCCTTCGTACAGTCTCAGCCCCCAGCAGGACGGAGCCTGGAGCCTAGACTGGAAATATTCTTCTCTTCACCGCAGCTACATAGAACCTTATCCTTTTCAATTCATAGTAATCAAATGGGATTTAACAATTTAATCATTGACAAAGGCATGAACGACCACTACTATGAATCCATGAAATCCGATTAACATAAAGGGGATTACAACATGAAAAAAGTCATTCTGTCTACTTTACTTTCTTGCCTGCTACTGGGAATGGTTGGCTGTAGCACTTCCGGTTCTCCTTCTCAGCCGAATAATACGACTCCGCCTGCTGATCAAGCAGCTTCGCAAAACTTGCTAGAAAAAGTGAAAGCCGAGAAAAAACTCGTCGTTGGTACGGAAGGTACATACTCTCCGTTTACGTACCATGATCAGTCGGGCAAATTGACCGGTTACGATGTGGAGGTTGTCACGGAAGTTGCCAAGCGACTCGGTGTAGAGCCTGTATTTCAGGAGACCCAGTGGGATGCCATGTTTGCTGGTCTCGACTCCAAGCGCTTTGACGTCATTGCCAATCAGGTAGGAATCCGTCCTGATCGTCAGGAAAAGTACGATTTCTCCAAGCCATATACGACTTCCCGTGCGGTTTTGGTGACTCACAAGGACAATAACACCGTAAAAGACTTCAAGGATATCAAAGGATTAAAAGCCGGACAATCCATGACGAGCAATTACGCTGACCTTGCACGTGCCAATGGGGCAGAAATCGTCGGTGTAGACAACTTCAATCAGGCGATTGACCTGATCGCACAAAAACGCGTGGACGTCGTGCTCAACGATAATTTGTCAGTGCTTGATTTCCTGAAACAAAAGCCCGATACGCCAATCAAAGTCGTGGCGAAAAATGCAGAAGGCCAACCAACCGCTTTCATGTTCCGCAAAGGTAGCACGGAATTGATTGATGCGATTAACAAAGTGCTCGATGAGATGCAACAGGACGGCACCCTTTCCAAAATTTCCGTCAAATGGTTCGGCGAGGATATCACGAAGTAATTCTTAAACCTGAAGAAAACCATTATCGAGGAGAACTCAAGAGGGAGCGACCGCGTTTATATGGTACGTTTTCATGCGCCTAAGAATTTATTTAAATTCTTAGGCGTTGACAAAATTGTCTGTCCCTTTTAGTATGTTCCTATTCAAATTCACATCGGTTTAGTGGGGGTTAATTTATGAAAAAACTATTATTTTCCCTTCTCGCTTCCACTCTGTTAGTCGCATTGGCAGGTTGCGGGTCGTCTTCAACGGGACAGCCACCGCAAAATAGTGCCGCTCCTGCCCCAACAGAAGAGAAAAAAGAACAAAACTTGTTGGAAAAAGTAAAAGCCGACGGTAAAATTCTGATCGGAACCGAGGGCACATACGCGCCGTTTACATTCCACGATCAGTCTGGCAAGCTGACGGGCTATGATGTGGAGGTCGTGACAGAGGTAGCGAAGCGCATCGGTGTTGAGCCTGTGTTTCAAGAAACACAATGGGATGCGATGTTCGCTGGACTTGACTCCAAGCGCTTTGATGTCGTAGCGAATCAGGTAGGCATTCGCCCTGATCGTCAGGAAAAATACGATTTCTCCAATCCATATACTGTATCCACAGCGGTCCTTGTCACCCATAAAGACAACACGACCGTAAAAGGCTTTGAGGATATTAAAGGTTTGAAAGCAGCGCAAACATTGACGAGCAACCTCACCGATATCGCGAAGAAAAACGGAGCGGAAATCGTCGGTGTGGAAGGCTTTAACCAAGCGATTGACCTGCTTGTTTCCAAGCGTGTAGACATTACGATCAACGATGGGATTTCCCTGTTGGACTTCATGAAGCAAAAGCCTGATGTTCCTATCAAAATTATCGCAAAAGATCCGAACGTAGCGAAAAACGGTTTCCTCTTCCGCAAGGACAGCGCAGAGCTGGTTGATGCATTCAACAAAGCACTGGATGACATGACGAAAGATGGTACCCTTGCAAAAATATCAGAGAAATGGTTTGGTGCAGATGTCTCTAAGTAGCTTCTTTGAAAACCCAGAACGCCTGAACCGATGGATCGATATCGCGCAAAGCTCCTTTCTTCCCCTGTTGAAAGGAGCCTTGCTCTATTCTTTAACAATCGCCATCGCTGCCTTTTTCATTGGTCTAATCTTAGCGGTTCTCACTGCGCTTGCACGTCTATCCGGCATAAAGCCGCTGATTGCCATCGCCCGCTTTTATGTATCGATCATTCGCGGTACCCCTTTATTGGTCCAATTGTTCATCATTTTTTACGGATTGCCGAGCATCGGCTTGATGATCGATCCGATACCATCGGCAATCATCGGCTTCTCTCTCAGCGTAGGTGCCTACTCCTCCGAGGTAGTACGTGCCGCGATCTTGTCCATACACAAAGGACAATGGGAAGCAGCCTACTCCCTGGGGATGACCTACTGGCAAGCACTGCGCAGAGTCGTGCTCCCTCAGGCAGCTCGCGTCTCCATTCCTCCTTTGTCCAATTCGTTTATTAGTTTGGTCAAGGATACTTCGCTGGCTTCGGTCGTTCTGGTTCCGGAGATGTTTCGCAAAGCCCAGGAAGTCGTTGCTGCGACATATGAGCCGCTGCTCGTCTATGTGGAAGCGGCCCTTATCTACTGGGTGATTTGTTTCGTACTCTCCATTATCCAGGATCGCATCGAAAACAAGCTGGACCGTTATGTCTAAAAAGCAGGTGAAAACGAATGATTACGATCACGGATGTGCATAAACAATTCAACACCTTACATGTGCTCAAAGGAATTTCCCTCTCGGTGGAAAAAGGAAAGGTAGTCGTTATCATCGGTCCTTCTGGCTCCGGGAAGACAACCTTGCTTCGCTGCCTGAATGCACTTGAGGTTCCGACCAGCGGCAGCGTCCAAATTGGCGACGTCAAGCTGGACTTTTCCAAAAAAGTAGAGAGAACAAGTATTCCGAAGCTGCGTAAGCAGACAGGGATGGTGTTCCAAAACTACAATCTGTTCCCTCACATGACAGCCGTTGAAAATGTCATGGAGGGGCCTGTCACTGTCAAAAAGGAAGACAAAGAAAAAGCACGCACGAAAGCCGTTGCTCTCCTGAAAAAGGTCGGTCTCGGCGACAAGCTGGACCATTTTCCGGCACAGTTGTCTGGCGGACAGCAGCAGCGCGTAGGGATTGCGCGGGCATTGGCGATGGACCCGCAAGTCATGCTATTTGACGAGCCTACCTCCGCTCTCGACCCGGAGCTCGTTGGCGAAGTGTTGAAGGTGATGAAGGAGCTTGCCCAGGAAGGAATGACAATGATCGTTGTCACGCACGAGATGGGGTTCGCCCGGGAAGTGGCCGACGAAGTTATTTTCATGGACCAAGGCGTCATCGTGGAGCGAGATACACCTTCCCATTTGTTTGCAAAGCCGCGTGAGGAACGCACACGTCAGTTCTTGCAGCATTTGAAGTAGTGACCAGAAAAAAGACTCTGTCTCTCGTATTAAGAGCACAGAGTCTTTTCTTTGTACGATTGCCTTAATCATCAATGAAACAAATCACTAGAAAAATAATAATGAGAATCCAAATGAACCCGCCACCAAAAAAGAAGCCACCGCGATTGCAACCCATAATCTTCCTCTCCTCTCATTGAGATCAGATGGAAGCACCGATCAGCTGACAAGGATCAGTACTCCATTCAGCTTATGAAAACCGCATCTCTCCTGTATGGATGCCTGTCTATCCCAGCGATCAAAAAGAAAAAAAACGGGTGCCTGCCCCTCGGCCTTTATACAAAACCTAAAATTAACAAATGCTTCATGTTCTCTCTACTCTTCCTTAACATCAGACATCTATCATGAATGTGTCAGACCCTACGATGGACATTACGTCCTCCATTTCCGCCCGAATAGCCCCCTTCTACATCGGGCGGGCTTTTTTTCTTTGCCGCAAACCTATAAAATATGGATAAATAGACCATTTTTTAGCGGAGAGAGGGAATTACTTCATGGAAGAATATAAACGGGCGTTAGCGCAATATATTGACGCTACCAATACACATGACTTTGCCAATGTAGAAAAAGTGCTTCATCCGAATGCCATTTACTGGTTTTCTGACAAGACGTGTACATCCATGAGTGAGATCCGCGCTTACTTTGAAAATGCATGGCATCTGATCAAGGATGAAGTCTATGCAGCTACGGATGTCCAGTGGATTGCTGTCGATCAAAGATCCGCTAGCTGTGTATATACGTATCAATATCAAGGCTATTACAACGGGGAATTCGTCAAGGGAAGTGGTAGAGCCACGAATATTTTTACGAAAACAGAGACAGATGAATGGAAGCTCATTCATGAGCATTTGAGCGGCAAAGTTGAGTAAGAAAAAAATAAAAGCCTCGCTAGGAAGAAAGGCTTTCTTGGTAAGTCGAGACCCCTTTTGATAGGGGTCTCATTACTTTTTTTATCCATTAAAAAGGAATTCGTTCTGAATGAATCACATACTGATGCTGTGCAGCCCACTCTTGGAGACCATCCCAGAATGCTTCGCAAGCGGTAACGATTTTTGCTGGATCAGTCAAATCCCCCGTCATTACCAAGCTGGCTACCTGATCGAATCCAGCCGGACGATGCGGCAATTCCAGCGCTTCTGGCAAAACCTTGGCCCCTGTTGAGTATAGCTGTCGGTTATGCAGCCCGATCAACATCGCACCGTATTGGGCAAACTCCATAGCCAAATAGGGCAGATAGGTGTGGGGGCCGTTTAGATTTACGTTTCGCAGCTTGCCAATAAACTCATACATTTCCCCTACGAGAATACCGTTGATATTCTCTGTGAACGCTTCCTGCGACGGTGATTCTGCTGCTTTTTTGAGCGTTTCAAAAAAGCCCTTCGGATCGTACAGACTGAGCGGAGAAAAGAATGGGCCATGTGTCAGCGGCCAATCATCCTCGACAGTAGCAGCAGTGTTCAGCAAAACATCTGCACTGCACACATTCACTTCCGCCTTCCAAGGTCCCGCTGACCATTCGTAGCTAAATTCTATTTCTTCCCCTGTTTCTTCTAGTACACAAAACATCTCGATATCCGAATAAGGGCCGTCTGTCCCGCGAGAGATGGAACCATACACCCCAATGGCCAGAACCTTTTCTTTGTACACTTCATGCAATCTCGCAGCAATTTCTTGGCAGGTTTGAAATCGTTCACTTCGAGAAATTTTTACAGGTCCATTCATGTTCATTTACGTACATCTCCCTTGAAATAATGTGAGGTGAGCTGACACAAATACATGAATGGAGGACCTCGGGATTAACGGGGGACTTTTTTTGGATGCATGTGAACTTCCTCCCATCGACCAGATCGTACTGTTCGTCATGATATGCATTTATTTTACCAAGGAAAGGAAAATCTTACGAGTGATTATTATTGATGGCGGAAGCCTGGGCGTTGTCGATGGCCGATTGAATATACGCTTGTAGCGTATCGATGAAGGTACGAGCCGCGAACCCCATATATTTGTCCTTGCGATAAACCAGACAGATGTCTTGGCTGGGTGTCGGATGCAAGAGATTGATGATCGCAATCTCGTCGTCGTTTACGTTTTGCAGCAGTAAGCTAGGCAGGATACAGCCCCCGATCCCCTTTTTTACAAGACTCAATTGAGACTGGAGTGTAGTTGTTTCGATATGAGGCTGCAAACGAAAGCCTTCCTGTATGCAATAGCGATTGATGAGCTGTCTTGCTTGATGATCCGGCGGAAACATTACCATTTTCACATCTTGAAGCTGACCAAACTTAATTGCCTTTTCCTTGGCGAGTGGATGTGCGCGATGAACGGCAAGCGCGAACTCTTCATGAAATAGCGGAATGACAGTGATTCTCTCATCCGGCTCAGGTAACACAGTCACGCCCAAATCAATCTCGCCGGATGTGATTTGCTCCACGATTCTTGTAGACTCTATGACGGATAAAGATGTTTTCGGATACAAGCGGTGGAATTCTACAAGAAGAGCATCAAACAATAAATCGGCATCGCCAGGCAAGACACCGATCGTAAGCGTGCCCCCTTCGTTGTTTTTCATGGCAGCAATCGCTTCGCGTGCGTAATCGATATGGGAAAAAACATGCCGACTCTGTTCCAGCAATACCTTTCCTGCTTCTGTCAGTGTGATTCGCTTGCCTAAACGGTCAAACAGCGGGACACCCAGCTCACTCTCTAAAAACTTGATTTGCTGGCTGAGATTGGACTGCGAGGTACACAGCTTTTCTGAGGCCCGGGAAAAATGCATTTCCTCACATATTGCCATAAAATACTCCAATTGCCTGAGCTCCATTGCTTCACCTCTTGCGTCCATTATCATTTTTACTAATCATTCTAATCGGAAAAGCATGATTGTTCCGTTTTCCCCTACGACGTACACTTTAGTTGACGGTAAGAGCGCTGTCAATCATAGGAAAATGATAGGGAGGTTTGTCTCATGTCTCAAAGCATGATCGCTACAGCCACATCCGTTCGTCAAATTGGCCTGCAACAGATTCCATTGATTCCTGAGGAGCTATTGGATGTTCAATCCCCCGCTTTTTCAAATACACTTCGCTGGAATATCGGGCATATCGTCTTTTGTTTTCAACATTTCCTGTCCATCGGCTTGCCTTACCAATCTGACCTGCCCGCTTCTTACGCGACTCTTTTTCAGACCGGAACGAAGCCTGCTGACTGGACGACTGCACCACCCTCGAAAGATGAGCTGATTCACTACCTATCCGTACAGCTAGATCTGCTGGCCTCCGTCACCCCTGGCGAGCTAGAAGCAGCTTTGCCTGCCCCCATTACTATGGGTCCCTTCCAGTTTGCGACGGTAGGCGAAGTCTTTAACTTTGCCGTCATGCACGAATCCATCCATCTAGGGATCATTTCCAGCATGGTAAAAGTCATAGCGCAGGAAGCAACAGCAAAGTAGTTGCAAAAAAACGAGACCATTCGAAGGTCTCGTTTTTTCGTTTATTCGAACCGAGTGAACTTTTCTTCGGCAGGTGTGCGCGTGCGTGCTGCTGGTACATTTTCCTGATCAAAAAAGCCAAGGTGCAGGAAACCAACGATTTTCTCTCCTGGCGCAACACCCAAGATAGCGTGTGCCTTCGGGTCCCAGTTGTGCGCGTTTGTTTTCCAGACGACGCCTAATCCACGCTCCCATGCGAGCAACTGGAAGTTTTGAATGAGAGCAGCCGTCGCACTGAAATCTTCTTCCCATTGTTTTTGGCGCGGATCTTCTTTCATGATCACGACCAAATAGGCTGCCGGCTGGTTGTACATGTCTCTGCGCGCCTGATGGGCTTCTGGAGGATAGCAGGTGATCAGCTTCTCCACAAACGCTTCTTTTTTCTCTGAAGATACAAACAAAAATCTCCACGGCTCACGAATACCATGGTTCGGCGCGTATACGGCGTCATTCAACAGCTCCAGAACAAGTTCTTCGGACACAGTATCTGGTTTATAGTCTTTTTTAATAGAGCGGCGCTCTCGAATGATTTTGGCAATGGACACAACGGTCACCCTCTTCTTTTAGACTTTGCACTTTGATAATGGTTATCAGTCTTATTCAGAACATATGTTATCGTGTACACTCGTCAAAATCAAGTAAGAAGTAAACGAAACTGCACACCACGCTTTCAAGGATATGGTAAACTTTTGGACGAGGAGGGATGTAGCTTGGACAGACAGCGCCCAGCTCTCATAAAGCCCGGATTTTTCAGTATCGATGCGCCAGCAGACAGGCGACGCAACGAATTTGACTTTCATAATGAAGCGTTACTTTTCCACCAGCAGCCCGTCGATTTTGTTTTTTTCGGCGATTCCATCACGCATTGGTGGGATCTCGCTACCTTTTTTGGCCGGCCAGATCAGACGATCGTCAATCGTGGAATCGGCGGTGACACAACCGAACAAGCACGCAGACGTTTTGCCGCGGATGTCCTTCAATTAAAGCCACGTTATGTGGTGATCATGATCGGGATTAACAATACGTGGGCACTGGATACATTCTTGCCTTCCGACCGACTGACACCCCAAGAGATTTGCCAGCAGGTGACCAGTGATGTAGAAGCAATGGTGCATGCGGCTCTCGAGCAAGGCATTCAGCCCATTCTTTGTTCCCTTTTGCCTACATGCATGGACCGATACGCACGCAACCGTGAACGAAATGAGCTCGTCATCACTATCAATGAACGTTTTCAAGTGATTGCTAACCAAACAAACTGTCTCTATGTCGATTATCACTCCCGCATGACGGACGCAGATGGCATCACACTGCGCAAGGAATTGGCTGACGACGGGCTTCATCCGCATGTCCTCGGCTACCAGCTCATGGCGACCGTTTTGCGCGATACACTTTCTGCACATGACATCTCAATTGGCACACCATCATAAATAAAAAAAAGGATGCGGCTTTTTATGCCCATCCTTTTTTACTGCTTATTCCGGTCGTCGGTCCGTCAGCCAATGCCCACCTGCGATTTTGCCCACTGATGCCATCAAAACAGTCAGATGGGACGTGCCGTCAATGCCTAAATATTCGTTCATGTCATGATCCATCCAGTGACCAATCGTCGTTACCCCAAGCCCCAATCCGTTTGCTACCAAATGCAGATTTTGCGACACGTGCCCGGAATCCCACCAAATATAGCGGTACGCACGTTCTTTGTATTTGTCTTTCGTGCGATCCACCATTGCTGTCCAAACGAAATTGACAGCAGCCCGTCTCGTCACTTCTTGTTCTTCCGTGAACAGATAGGCAATCTCGGACGTGTCTTCTTTCTTCAGTTCTTCCAAGCACCAATTCTGTACATCCAGGTGATACAGGCCCTTCTCGAGTCCCTCCACGTTGTTGATCATCAGGTACGTCTCAATCGGATACAGGGCCCCGGCAGACGGCGTCGTGCGTAATTGATAGTCTCCCATATCATCTGTGATACCCTGTGTACCCCACAGCAAGAGATTCAATTCGTTAAGCGTCATAGGCTGCTTCAAGAAATTACGCTTGGATCTTCGATTGGCGAGAACCTCCCACAAATCGACGGACGCCGGAAACTGCGGCTTGCCCAATTCTATGCGGGCAAATACCTCTTCATAGCGCAAATACGTCGCCGGTCTTTTGGAAAAATCGTAACGAGAGGCCCAGCCTTTTTCCAGCTCGCCTACCCGGTAAGAGGTCGCCTCGATAAATTCATTTGCAATTCGCTGCCATTCGGGATGCATCTATGTTCCTCCTCGTATGTTCTTGGTGGTGATGTCTTTTACTATACGAAGCTCTTTTCCATTAGTAAAACAATGATTTATAATATCTTTCATAAGATAAAACTAATGAAAAGGAACGTGGAGACATGACGCTTACCCAACTGCAAGTGTTTGTCACCGCAGCAAAAGCTGGTAGCTTCACGCGGGCAGCAGAAGAAATCGGCTTTACGCAATCCGCCGTCTCGCAGATGATTCAGTCCCTGGAAAAAGAGCTAGGCGTCAGTCTTTTTCAGCGTAGTCGCAGCGGGATCACTCCGACGAGCATCGGAGAACGGATGCTTTCGCACGCTCGCGACATTTTAAACATCACATCCTGCATGACGGAGGAAGCAAACGTGGCCCGTGGGATTTCATCCGGCACCTTGCGTATTGCCTCGATCCCCAGCGTCGCCTCCCGCTTTTTGCCCGGACTTTTGGGCAGCTTTCGCAAGCGGTTTCCGGCCGTGGACATCCTGCTTTGGAAGGCGACAGTGATGAAATTAGCAACTGGCTGCACAGCTCGGTTGTCGACATTGCTTTTACCGTTATGCCTGATAAGGAAATGCAAACGTTGCCGCTCCTGCAAGACGAAATGATGGTCATTTTACCAGATACCCATCCGTTGAAGGACAGTCAGACCCTTCGTTTTTCCGAAATTGCAGAGCGTTGTTTTATCATGCCAAAGGATGGCTGCATCCGAAAAATGCTGCAAGAGAATCACATCACTCCAACGGTTACATTTGAAGTGCGTGAGGTGTATACGATTTTGACCATGGTGCAGGAGTATATTGGCGTCACCATCATGCCTGAGCTGTACATGCCACCTGTCATCCCCAAAGTCGTCGCGATTCCTCTGTCGCCGCCGATTACAAGGGAAGTGGTGCTCGCGGTGCGCAACTGGCAGTCGATCTCCCCACTCACGGCAGAATTCGCCGTTCACAGCCAGCAATATGTAAAAGGCATGGATTTCACGCCAACAAGCAAGTAGTCACACGAACAAAGCCCTCGCCTATTGGGATGGGCGGGGCTCTTGGTGTGCGAGAAGCTCTGTTAGCCATTTTTCAAATTTATTGGCACTCATAATTTCATGGGTAATAAATTCGCCATCATAAAACAAGCCAAAGGTCGTCCATATGGCAGGCGCGTTCTGTGCTGCTTCCCTCGTTGTCAGCTTGTAAGTATGAAAGGGAACACTTTTCGCTTCCGCTACTTTACTCAGCTCTTCCAAAACACCACCAGCAAATGGACATTGCGCTGTGTAATAAATGGTGACGCCTTTGTACTTTAAAGAAGTTGTTCCTGTTTTCTTAAAGGACGGCATAGCTGCTTGTCCATTCCATTTCCATGTCACTAATTGAAAATAAGGTTCTGCTTGGTCTGCCAGCTCAAACCCTATATGTTCAAAAAAGCGTCTCTCGCTCAAATATGGGTACTTGTTCTTCCCTACGATATGAACGATTCCGTCCATGCCACGTTTGACGGCATCTTCCTTGCAATGATGCAACAATTGCTTCGCATACCCGTTCTCTTTATATCTGCCGGACACCCACAAACAGTTGATATACATATAATTGGGTGCTTCAATCGGCACCCATGCCATTTCCGCAGGCAAGTACTCAATAAATACTTTTGCTCGCTCATCCAAGCGATAAAAAACCAAACCTTCATCCATTCGCTCTGTCAGCCACTTCTTCTTCTCAGCTACTGCACTCTCGTATTGTTTTGCACCTAATGCACAGCATATGTGCTCCGTTTCTATGTTCTTTTTCGTGATTTCTATATACCCCATTTTTTATCGCCTCCACCTTTCCTCTGCTTTTAGATTAAAATCGGCGATTTTGGATAAAAATGGTTGTTTTTTTAGTAGCCGAATGGTTGTGTATATTTTACCACTTCCTGACTCCTATGGAAAAGAAAGCAGAAGCATTTGTAGTACCAGTAGCCATCGAAGGCAATTGCGTGCGAATTTAAAGCTCTATTTCACCTGCTCTATCTTGCTCCAGATGAACAAGTGGAACAGGAGAGTAGATAAACGTATCCCCGTCGTTTTCAAGCTTGTACATGATACAAAATAAAGCTGAACCTCTATAATCGCCACTCGGTATGGAGAAAATCATGGCTGGACAGCGCAGCTCAGCAGAATGAACGCTTGCACACAGATCTTTATACGTCACAACAGCAAGGTTGTCGACATCAGCGAGATGCTGTTGACAATCCCCGATAACTTGCCTGTAATACTCTATATTCTGATGATACTTATTCGCAAAGCTCTGCTTATACTCCTCAATGCTAAGAAAGCAACACTCCCAATCCAAAGGTGGGATACTTAACACATAGCGATAGAACTTCAACTTTCGGATTCCTCCTTTTTTGAAATCGAGCTATTATACGCGATCATTAAAGCATATCTACTGGTATGAAATAAGGCTATCACAACAATAGCTCCATGGCTGCGCGTTCTTTATCCGCAATCTCGAGCAACAGCTTAGACGCGTGCACGAGCTCTTGGTGCTCACCTGTTCTTCCTGCATGGTCGATTGAAGCAGACACGCTAACCCACATTGGAGCGATCTCTGTAAACATAGAGTGGGCTTGTTCGATCCTCGGGTCCTCCAGCCGATCAGCACATTCTCTCAAATAATCCCTATACAGATTCCGAAATAAAGCGCCGCCGGTTCCCGCCCGCTCCATTAGCGTCGCGGTAAGACATAAATCATGTTCGAAATTGTTGCTGCGAGAAGGCCACTTCAAGATTTCATTGCTCATTTTAACAACGCCTCTATTGCCAATATTCTGAATGGGCGGGTTCAGATAGTCATGCGCATTCATAGTCAAGGATTCGCGCATAGCAGAAACAAGCGGAAGCAACGCGTCGTTTGGCTCGATCGTAAAGGAACGATTCCGGGAGCTCATGGGTCCCTTTGCATTTCTGGCAGCGGCCAAGCTTGTCAAACTCGTCTTCACTAGTCCACCCTGTTGTCTGGTGTCCGCCAAGTAGGCGTATTCGTCATCTATACCGTAAAGTACCGCATAGTGACCGGCGAAGTGCACTTTGTTCGTAAAATAATCTAAGTAATAGGCATCTAATTTAAGCCCAACCGGAATGCCGTGTTCGATGCTGCTTCGGACGTTCTGCCACGCCTTATTAACGGACGAGGTTTCTTGATATCTGACGTTCAAGCCGAGTCGTTCGGCGAGATAAGCGGTCAGTTTATCCGGTTTTATCCTTCCTCCGATGAAGGGGAAGTCCATTCCCTTCGAATCCCAGTATATGAATCCAAGCCCTTGCCCGAGTCCGAACAAAATCGGTTCAGACAGGTGGACTCCCGCATATTGCATTAAATTGCCCATGGCGGTTGTTTCGCAATGTTCGCCTTGATAAGGGATGAAACCTTCAATAAATTTGACCATGGCTACTTGCCTCCTCCAATAATTCATGTATGAAACGTCTAACGAACGCTTGCTCGCTCTCGATTAAGCTGAATGGATGCAAGAACAACGCCCTTACGTTCAGCGGCAAGCTAGCTCCGCCTTGTGACTCGTACTTCTGTCTTATTTTTATCGAGGCTTGTTCAAGAAAATCCAGTCGTTTCCGTAAAGCAATGACGGCCTCTTCCTTCCCGATATGGGGCAAAGCGGCCAAACCGAGATCGAAGCGGTTGTCACGTTCCCGTGTAGACGACAGACTGTCAAGAATTTCATTTCTCAGCTTACGTATACCCACTTCGGTGAGGGCAAACCGGGTCGGCGCTGGCCCCTTGCCGGACTTCTCGTCGGATGTCTCGGGTGAGATCCATCCTTTATCGCTAAGTTTCTTCAATCCTGTATATATCGAGGTTGTACCGATATTCGCCCATTCTTTATAACCTCGCTGTTCGACTAACTTCATAATATCGTATCCGGAAGCTTGACGATGTTCCGCGATCATTTGCAGGAGCATGAATTCGACATTCGATAATGTATGCATAGAGAGACTCCTTATCTTTAGTATTTCATATATGGAATATAACGCAGGTGTAATAAAAATTCAATAACCGAATCAGCTAGAAAACTACACGGGTCTTGAGGTTGATAATGAAAGCGCAAGATCTTGAAATGTACATTCCCCTATACTAAAAATGGCAATTAGTTGTAACGAAAAATGGGGGAGCGAACATGGGTAACAAGGTGGAAGGATTGTTAACTAACGCAGATTTTCGCAGGCTCTGGATTGGGCAAACTGCATCACAGTTCGGGACTCAGGTTGCATTATTAGGAATGCCATTAGTGGCAGCTCTCTATTTAGGGGCCAGTCCCATGCAAATGGGGTTTCTTGGTTTTGCCGAGTATGCGCCATTTATCATTTTCGGTTTGCTCGCTGGTGTATGGATAGACAGATTTCCCCGGCGACCAATTCTTGTCGCCGCTAACTTTTTCAGGGGTGCATTACTGCTCATTGTGCCGCTGACAGCCCTAACTGGATTCCTGAATATGACGGTACTATATTTGGTTGCCTTCATAGTGGGGATCTGTACTGTCTTTTTTGATGTTGCTTATACATCCTTTTTGCCTTCCATTGTGAGCAAGGAGCAGCTTGTTGATGGGAATAGCAAGCTAGAGACAAGTAAATCTACCGCGCAAATTGCTGGGCCGGGTTTATCAGGTGGACTGGAACAGTTAATAACCGCTCCTTTTGCAATATTGTTCACGTCGGTATCCTTTTTTGTATCCGCTGTGTACATAGCCCGGATTCGCAAGTTGGAGACAGTCGTGACAGATGCCAACAAACAAAAAAACATGTGGCTGGAAATGAAAGAAGGGCTGCATACGGTTTACACAAAACCGTTGCTGTGGGGAGTGGTGCGCTGCTCAACAATCTTTAACCTTTCCTGGAATGTTATTTTTAGTGTTTATGTTCTTTATGCATCGCAAGAACTCAAAATCAGTGCGAGCATTCTTGGCATCATTTATGGAACGCTAGGACTAGGGTACCTATTTGGCTCTCTGCTTGCCCAAAGGGCTGTACACCGTTTTGGAGTAGGTCCAACAATTGTGGGTTCCGCTACGATCGCAGCCAGTGGCGGTTTGCTTGCTCCATTAGCAGTAGGATCAGAATTAAGTATGGCGTTGATTATGATGACGGGACAGCTTCTTTTCGGAATGGGTGTCTCCATGTTTAGCATTAGTACCATCAGTTTACGTCAAGTAATTGTACCCGATGCCCTGCAAGGTCGCGTGAATGCTACGTTTCGATTTATCTCGTGGGGGTCTTTACCGCTTGGTTCGTTAATTGGAGGGATGATAGGGGGCACAATGGGTTTACGGTTCGCTTTATTTGCGGGTGGCATTGGATTGTTAGCTTCGGCTTTTACATTATTGTTCACCCCATTTTTACAACTACGTATGAAATCATTTCATGAAGTAACATTGGAAAAAGATGTGTCTATAAAGAGCTAAGGAGTGCCTTAAGAAGTATGAAACTAATGGTATCAATCGTTGTCAGCAATAAGAAAAACCAGGAAGACCATCTTCCTGGCTAGTACCGAATGCCGAGCTCTGCCGCCAACACGAGAAACATCGCATGCGACCAAAGGAGCGGCACAGCGGGATGCCCTGCCCTCTCCACCCACATCTCATAATGAGTCGGAGAAAGCAAATGCTCCTGCACTTGCTCAGGCAGTCCGCTCGCTTGCCGCTGGGACACCATCCACGCCGCTATCTTTTCGGCTTCTTCACGCCTGCCCGTTTTCACGTAATACCAGCCCAGCCACGCAAATAACAACAGCCACTGCCCCCCGCCGTAATACGTATCGGTCGGATAGCGATGTACGCCGTATCCTGCGCGCAGCTCCTCTTCTATAGCCTGCACGGTTCGGATCATAAGCGGATCAGCCACGTCGACGATCCCATACGGCAGTGCCAGCCAGAGCAGACTAGCATCCACAGAATGATCCCCAACGGATTTTATCAATCGCCCGTTGGCTGTACCATGCTCGCATATGAATTGGCGAATGGTCTCTCCTTGCTGAGTCGCCTCCCGCTTTTTGCCCGGACTTTTGGGCAGCTTTCGCAAGCGGTTTCCGGCCGTGGACATCCTGCTTTGGAAGGCGACAGTGATGAAATTAGCAACTGGCTGCACAGCTCGGTTGTCGACATTGCTTTTACCGTTATGCCTGATAAGGAAATGCAAACGTTGCCGCTCTTGCAAGACGAAATGATGGTCATTTTGCCAGATACCCATCCGCTGAAAGATAGTCAGACTCTTCGTTTTTCCGAAATTGCAGAGCGTTGTTTTATCATGCCAAAGGTTGGCTGCATCCGAAAAATGCTGCAAGAGAATCACATCACCCCAACAGTTACGTTTGAAGTGCGTGAGGTGTATACGATTTTGACCATGGTGCAGGAGTATATCGGCGTCACCATCGTAGGGAAGAACAAGTACCCTTATTTGAGTGAGAGGCGTTTTTTTTTAGCATATGGGGTTTGAGCTGGCAGACCAAGCAGAGTCGTATTTTCAATTAGTGGCATGGAAATGGTGAACGATTCCGTCCATACCACGTTTGATGGCATCTTCCTTGCAATGATGCAACAATTGTTTCGCATGCCCGTTCTCTTTATATCTGCCAGAGACCCACAAACAGTTAATATACATATAATTGGGCGCTTCAATTGGAACCCATGCCATTTCCGCAGGCAAGTACTCAATAAACACTTTTGCTCGCTCATCCAAGCGATAAAAAACCAAACCTTCATCCATTCGCTCTGTCAGCCACTTCTTCTTCTCAGCTACTGAATGTTCGTATTGTTTTGCACCTAATGCACAGCATATGTGCTCCGCTTCTATATTCTTTTTCGTGATTTCTATATACTCCATTGTTTACCGCCTCCACCTTTCCTCTGCTTTTATCTATGATCGCGGACGATTTGACCAAGCCTCTCAATGCCAGATTCAAAATCGGCGATCGAAGCGTACCCATACGAGAGCCGCACATACCCTTCTTTCGTCTCCCCGTAAATGTTGCCCGGATTCAGCAGAATGCCCTGGCGTTTGGCTGCTGTAAAGAGCTCCATCGTCGAGAGCTTTCCATTCATTTTCAGCCAGATGAAATATCCTCCGTCAGGTACTTCCCACGTCGCGAGCTCACTCATGTGCTTCGTAAGTGCCCGGATGGCAGCCGCTCGTCTTGTAATGAGCTGCTCTCTGACCTTGTGCATATGCCTCTCATACAAGCCACTTGCCAGCCACTCCTCCGCCACACGTTGTGATAGTGAGCTGACTCCGTAATCCGTCTGCATCTTGATATCGGCCAGGCGTTCGATAACTGGCTCTGGCCCCACTACCCAACCAATCCGCAAGCCGGGGGTCAATGTCTTTGACAGGCTCCCGATGTACAGGACATGTCCGTGTTTATCTCTAGCCTTGAGCGGCAGCGGTGGAGGCTCTTTCGTCCACAGCTCGCGGTAAATGTCATCCTCGATAATCGGCAGACGCTCTTCTTCACATACCCGCAGCAGCTCCAACCGGCGTTTTTCTGTCATCAGGATGCCTGTTGGATTATGAAAGCAAGGATTGGTGTACAGAATCGCCCCATGCTCCTCTTTTCGCCTCGCATAGATCGCCTGTGCAATCATCCCCTGACGATCCATCGGCAATCCGGCAAGCTCCATCCCCGCCGACTGGAACACATGCAAGGAATTGAGATACGAAGGCTGTTCCAAAAACACAGTTGAACCTCGATGCAATAACCCAACCGAAATGAGCTGGAGCGCCTGCAATGCACCAGACACGATTAAGACAGAAGAAGGCGAAGCTGTAATTCCTTGTCGTCCGACATATTCACTGACCGCTTGGCGCAGGGGAAGGTACCCTCTCGGCTCTTCATATCCAAATCCGCTAAGGTTCCTCGTTACCCGCTCCATGACTTGCTTCATCGTATCGACTGGAAACATGTCTGGGGAGAGCTCTCCTTTGCTCAGCTGAATCAGGTCTGACTGGAATTCACGCTTATTGATTTCTTGCACCGACGTCATGCTTGGCTTGTGCAATCCAGATCTGACGTACTCACTCCAATCCGGCGGTGGTGTCGTAGCCAACAGCGTCCAGGTATTATTGACAACGACAGTGCCCATTCCCAGCTTGCCCTCGATCAACCCGTCTGCTGTCAACTCCTCCAATGCCGCAATGACCGTGCTTCGATTGACTTCGAACGCTTGTGCCAAGTCGCGTTGGCTGGGGATTTTGCTGCCAATCGGCCATTCTCCTGTAGATATTTTTCCTTTGATAAAATCAATAATTTTCCGATATTTCGGCAACCGTTTCTCTCTGTGCAACCTGATCGATCCCTTCCTCTTCCTCATCTTCATAGGTAAAAGTGGTTGGTTTTTTTGATAGCCGAGTGGTTGCAGATATTTTACCACTTCTTGTTTACCATGGAAAAGAAAGAAGAAGCAGAGAATAGCAGGTTGGTTTTTTCATTCGAAGGAGGGAAGTTATCTTGTTTCATCCTGTCAGAAGTCGTATTTTCGCTGCACATGCCATCAGCATTTTGTTATGGGCCTCGGCCTTTGCCGGTATTCGCGTTGGGCTGCAAGCATACTCGCCGGAGCATCTCTCGCTGCTTCGCTTTCTGATTGGTTCTCTTTTTCTCGGGATACTCGCACTGTTTTTCCGCATCCGTCTGCCGGAGTTAAAGGATGTCCCAGCTATCCTTCTGCTTGGGGGCTTGGGTTTCGCCGTTTACCATACAGCGCTCAACTACGGGGAGATGAGCGTAAGTGCAGGTGTAGCCAGCCTTTTGGTCACGACGACGCCGATCTTTTCCGCTCTCCTCGCTCTCCTATTCTTCCGGGAGCATTTCGGTGTGAGAGGCTGGTTCGGTGCACTGATCAGTTTTCTAGGAGTCGCCATCTGTACGATTGGCACAGGAGAGACCCTCCAAATAACAGACGGAATATTCTTGATTTTATTGGCAGCCAGTAGCGAAAGCATTTACTTTGCGTTTCAGAAGCCATTCGTAGAAAAATACGGCGTTCTCGCGTTTACGGCCTACACCTTATGGGCAGGTACCTTCTGCATGCTCTTCTTTCTGCCCGGACTTGGCACAGCGATAGCTCAAGCGCCTTGGGATGTGACACTCAGTGTTGTGTATTTGGGCATTTTCCCAAGCGTTGTTGCTTATTTGTCCCTCGCCTATGTGACTTCTGTCGTTGGCACCTCGGAGGCTACTACCTCCCTTTACATGACGCCAGTGCTCGCTTTTCTGATTGCTTGGGTGTGGCTGGGTGAAGGTCCTACGCTTGTGACGATGGCTGGTGGCGTTGTGACGCTTGTCGGTGTCCTGCTCGCAACGATGAAGCCTCGGTTATCCAGAAGCACATTCAAACACCAACCCTTTTAGAAACGCCAGTATTTCCATGCTTGTCGCTATAGGCGTATCGATCGGAATCAATATGCTTGGAGCTTGGAATGACTACCGTTTTGCTTTGCGGATGCCTCGTAACCATTTGGATCAGAGAGAGCTTTACATCGAGCTTTGACTCAGTCTCCTCCGGGAGAAACAGAACCGGGCATCTCATTTGTGCGCAGGCATCCTCAAAGTGCAAATCACAGACTGTCTCTATGCTCAGCGAGGCAGGTGCTCCCTTGCAAGCGCCCCTTGCCCTCACGACAGAGGAAGCGGTTGCTCTGATTTTGTCCTATGAAGCTCTCCCCTCCTTCGGACAAGCCATTTGCAAAAGAAACCCTGTCTGTGATAGCCAAGCTGCTTGCGAGTATTCCAACAGAGTCCTGAGCTGAGCATAGCAACAAATGGTGTCAATAGATGTCAGCAATAAGAAAAACCAGGAAGACCCTCTTCCTGGCCAGGCTGTCGAGAAAGTCGACAGCCATTTTTATTTCACTTAATTTTAAAGCGACA